>NZ_JACYLP010000002.1:0-90494 GCF_015272455.1 Thermoleptolyngbya sp. C42_A2020_037 | reverse complement strand
GATGCGCGTCTTTTCCAGCCTAGTTTTTCTACCAAGAAGGTGACACGCACCCCTCCTCATGCTCGTTAAGCTCTGGTCTAAAACGAAGGTTAACCAGATTTCAAAGAACAAGCGAGAGTTCAAAATAGGGTAGTTGTGGGGGCACAACTGCTTGAGTATCGATTTGACAAGTGCAGGAAATGACAGTAGCATCTTACGTATTGTTTTTGTTTGTTGGGGGCTAGAATACTACATTCTGCCCCCATTTTTTGTATGTTGAGCTATCTTTCAACACCTCTGCATACAAATCTACATGGTATTGATTGCCTACTTGATTCTTCAATTGATAGAAATTCCAGCGTTTTATGGTCATCAGTTACTCGATAAGTTGCGCTATTTGCAACTTGAATTGAGTCGCCGCTGTTCAATCGTCCATTGGAGCCACGATCTGCTGCCTGAGACACTCGTAGGAGCTTCATAGGGTCAAATGTAAAGTTTTATGTCTCAATTCAACACTTCTGGGTCAGCGCTATTCGCCGAGTTCAGGAATTTACTGCAAGCCTAACCTACAGCATTTTCTTGCGGGGTGAGGCACACGCTGCCCTCACAAGGCAAGGGCTTATTGACCATCCGTGTGCCTCACTAGCTTCAAAAATGCTGTATGAGGCTTATTTGGATAATATTCTTGTCCAAAGCGCGGTAGAAAGACAGCTTGAAATATACAGCTTGAAATATTAGGAGAAGCCGCCCGCAGACTATCGAAAGAATTTCGACAAGCCCATCCCGAAATTGGCTGGCGCAGAGTTATTGGATTACGCAATATCCTGATTCACCGTTATGACGAAATCCGCCAAGAAACCATTTGGCAAACAGCTATCTCAGAGATGGAACCGCTACGCACTCAACTAGAAACGTTGTTATCCTCATGGCCTGATTAAATCTTTCATGAAGTTCTGAGTAGGGGACTGTCCGCGCGTTGTCAGTGACCGATCGGGGTATGCCATATTGGACGTGTCAGATCAGGATGCTGAATCTGGATATCCTGAGTCTTTAACGGCTTTACCCCAGAATTTTCTGAATCTAAGTCTCATGCTGCGTGGCAAATTATTCCTGACCTGTGCTGTGGTGATGTTTGCGAGTACGCCTGCGATCGCCTGCGACGAGTCTGCCTTTGCTCAAATTCCATTTTGTGAAATTGCCGAGCGCGAATCTGACCCTGCGGTGATTGCCCGCTCCTGTCCCTTTGTCTATTTTTCTATGGGTGAAAATGAGCAGCCCAGCGGTTTTTTCCTGCACCTGTCTCAGGACAATGCCGAGCTAGAGCAGCGATTGCAGATGGAGTGCGGCGGCTATGCTGGCAGAATTATGGAAACGGTCGCTTTTTTCGAGCAATATCCAGACATGCGAGTTTATTTAGGAAGATCGAATTAGGGCGATCGCCCATCCTTTTCCTGCCATCTCTACAAAACTGTTCTGACTATTCAGAATCCATACGTGAGGTGAAATCTGAATGAACCGCCTTCAAATGAACCGCCTTCAAAAGATTGCCATCGGTTGCGGAACGCTTGCTTTGGGGGGTGTACTGCTGCTGGGATGGATGATGGGAGCAGCCCCGTGGCGATCGCCCCGCAACCTGACGGAACGCATGATTGGCGTTCCCCTACCCCACGGCGTTACGCCAGAGGTGAATTTTAGCGGGCTGCTCGGCCCCATTCCGACAGACGTTGAATATATTGCCCACGTCAATTTTGTGATGCCTGCGGACAACCTGGAAGCCTTTGTAAACACGCTGGGCTGTCCTGTTCCAAGTGCAGAGAATCAGTACGAATGCATCTTGGACTTTCCACAAGGTCTAGGCGGAACACCACCCAAGAGCGGCACAGCAGAGTCTCGGTTGTTCCAGTTCCGGCTTCAGGAGAATGGAACGGTTCGAGTGCAGATGCGCCTACTGGCAACATGAGGCTGAGTCTGTAGAATTCATCAGAATTCATCGCGAGAATTTATAGCGAAAATTCATCGTGAGAATTCACTGCGGACATTGCGCCTTCGGGTTTACCATTTCCCTTTAGGACTTACGCAGTTGGAGGATTTTTCGGGGGCTGCGCCCGCGAAAAATCCTCCAACACCTGGAGATCTTATTGCAAGTGCATAAGTCCTGCCCTTGTTGGAAGTGGATGATTCATTTGCGGTCTTGCCATTGACCCATGCCTATCGCGGGCGACTCGCGCCCACCCCTACCGGGCACCTGCACCTGGGTCATGCCAAAACCTTTTGGACGGCGCAGCAGCGGGCTGTGCAGCATGGCGGCGTGCTGGTTTTGCGAATCGAAGACCTCGATCGCGATCGCTGCAAACCCGAATATTCTGACGATTTGCTGGAAGATTTGGTCTGGTTTGGCTTTTGCTGGCAAGAAGGGCCCGACGTAGGCGGCCCATTTCAGCCCTACAGGCAGCGCGATCGCCAGTCGTTCTACCACCAAACCTGGCAGCAGTTGAACCATCTCGGCGCGATTTATCCCAGTCCCCACTCTCGCAAAGATGTGGCCAATGCGCTCCGTGCGCCCCATGAGGGCGATCGCGAAGTGATCTTTCCCGTCGAATTGCGTCCTGCAACGTGGGAAGCGGCGACGGAACCCGGCGAGATGAACTGGCGCTTTCGCGTGCCCGATGGCAAGGCGATCGCCTTTATAGACGAACATCTAGGCCCACAGCGTTTCATTGCAGGGCAGGACTTTGGCGACTTCATGGTGTGGCGGCGAGACGGGCTGCCCAGCTATGACCTGGCCGTCGTGACCGACGACCACACAATGGCGATTTCCGAAGTGGTGCGCGGCGAAGACCTGCTGCTTTCCGCCGCCAAGCAGATTTTGCTCTATCGCACACTGGGCTGGGAAATTCCGGCGTTCTATCACTGTCCCTTAGTGCGCGATGCGGCAGGCAAGCGACTGGCAAAACGCGACGGGGCCCGTAGCCTGCGATCGCTCCAGCAACAGGGCATTACCCCAGAACACATTCGAGAATCGTGGGAACTGTTCCCGGAGTCTTGAACTCAAAGCCAGACCTCTCAGCAATGGGGAAAGTTCCGGCTCTGACCAGCGAAACGGTAATCCTTCACTGATTAATCCTTCTCTGACAAGGCGTACTTCCTGTACGGTAAACATGAGAAGCAGGCTATGATCGGCAATTGAGCGGAACTCTAGCTCATCCGGGTGCATCAATAGACCTGCCCGTATTCCTTCTTGAGTCCAACCGTCCCGTTCAAGGAGCTATGCCCCATGCCCCGGTTTTCGCTGAAGCGGGCGATCGCCCTCTGGCTCGTTCTATCGGCGGCGCTGGTCGCGCTGCTGATTAGCGAATCGCCCACGCTGGCCCACACGCCCTTTGCCAGCATCGAGATTCAGCCCAGCGCCGGCCGGCCGATCCATCTGCCCAACCGCATTTTTGACTGCACCCAAGGTGCGGCCCAGTGGCAGTGCAGCGCTGCTCTGGCCGAACAGCCGCTCGACCTGACCTGGCGTTATAGCCCAGCATTTCCTACTGAACTGGGGGACTGCGGCGCAAGCTATGCAGGGCGAATCGTCTCTTGCCACGGAGCGGGAATGGACTATGTACGCGGGTTGCAATATCGCTATGCCTTGCAGGGCGATCTGGGGCTGGGTGCGGCGCAGCTAGACGGGCTGCGGTGGCAATATTGGGGTATTAACCTGCTGATGTCCCTGCGGGAGTTGGGGCTGATTGGGCTGGGGTTGGGGCTGTCGCTGGTGGGTGGGGTACTGGTGGCGCTAGGGGCGTGGCGCAGTCCGGGGCGCTGGGCCAAGGGCATTGCCAGTTTTGCCTGCGGCATGGGGATGGCGCTGCTGGTGGCTAACTATTTTGGGCGAGTTTTGCTGGAAACGCTGAGGGGGTTCGGCATTTCCGACGATCAGTGGCAATGGCTGACCCCTGGGCTGGCGATCGCCGCTGGCATCGGCACCTGGATCAGCACAGCGGCATTGCTCTATTTCCCCTTTGGCCCGGTGATGCGGCTGATCGTGAGTCTGCTAGCGGGGGTGTCCCTGTTTAGCCTGCTGGCGCAGTCCGTAGGCATTGGCTACTTGCTAAGTTTTCTGGGACTTCCGATTGACAATAACCTGGCGTGGAGCCATCTACCGATTTTTATCGCCAGCGGGGCGGCGTGGCTGGCTGCATTCTGGCTCTATCGCAAGCGACCTATCAACACCCGCCGTTTTCTGAGCTTTACAGGCGGCATGGGGGTCTTTTCAATTGGGTCGCTGCTGGCGCTAATGTGCTTGCTATGGCTGGGCTATGTGGATTAGGAGTAGAGGTTCATCCTCAATCCAAAATCCAAAATCCCCTCTCCTTTAGCCAGCGGGCAGGGCCGCCAGGGCAGCATCGGCGGTGCGAAATCGCTGGGTCACGTCTGGATCGGTCATTTGCTTCAGCCAGGTGGCAAAGTCGGAGCTGCACTGGAGGCATTGATCCAGATCGATGCGAAATCCTCGGTGGGGCAGATTCATCGGTTCTATTCCGGTTAAACCTGCAACCAGCGTCATACCAAGGCTGTAGAGATCGGAGGCGGTCATGGCGCGGCGACCAATTTGCTCTGGCGCGATGTAGCCTTCGGTGCCCACAATGCTAAAGGTCGTTCCGTCGGCGGGCGTGAGGGATTTTACCGAGCCAAAATCGACCAAACTGACCTGAGTGGCGATCGCCCCTTCATCGTCCGACAGCAGCACATTGCTGGGCTTGATGTCCCGATGCACAATAGGCGGCTGCTGTGCGTGCAGATATTGCAAAATTTCCAGTGCCTTCCGCGCAACCTGTTTGGCTTCGGCTTCGCTGAGGGTGCGCTTGGCTTTGAGGTATTTATCGAGCGAGGTTCCTGGCAAGTAACTCTGGATCAGCGCCAGGGCCTTACCGCCGCGAGGCAGGTCGATTTCAAAGTAGCCCAGGTAGCGCGGCGTGGCAGGGTGGGCCAGCACTTGCAGTGCATCGGCCTCGCGGGTAAACAGCTTGAGGTCGTCGGGGCCAAGGTTTTCGTCGATAAAGACGACCTTGAGGATGACGGGTTCCTGGGTCATTAGATCGCGGGCTAGCAGCGTCCAGCGGCCAGACTTTTTGCCGAGTTGCTGTTCCACTTCGTAGCGATCGCCGAGTATCTGACCTGACATAATACAAAGGTTGAGGGTTATGAATGTTCGTCTAGCGCACTGCCTGCACTAGACGTGCTGCCTATCGTCGTAGCACCACTACACAGTTTGCTCTGCCGGAATCGTAAAGCAACAGCCTAACTTCAAGCCTATCGCTAGAGCTGCCTCTCGACACCCGTACTCACGATTTAGCACCATGTCTTTTTCCGTTTCGTCGCCCGCTCCCCAGTCCGACTCAATCCGTCATCAGCAGCATCCCTTGATTCATGCCCTGGCGGATCGAATCGAGGCTATATGGCAAACCCATCTGGATTTGTCGCCCTATCACCTGCCCGAAGACCTAGGCTACGTAGAAGGACGACTGGAGGGCGAACGCCTAGTGATTGAAAATCACTGCTACCAAACACCGCAGTTTCGCAAGCTGCATTTAGAACTGGCAAAGCTGGGCACTGGGCTGGATATCCTGCACTGTGTTATGTTTCCCCGGCCGGACTATGATTTGCCCATGTTCGGGGCAGATCTGGTGGGCGGGCGCGGCCAGGTAAGCATGGCGATCGCCGATTTGTCGCCCGTGCGGGGCGATCGCAGCCTGCCCAGCAGCTACATGGGCGAGCTAGAATCCCTGCCGCCGCTCCAGTTTTCGCAGACGCGCAGTTTCCCCACCTGGGGCACGATTTTTTCCAGCTATTGCCTGTTTATCCGCCCAGAATCGGAGGATGAACAGCAGCAGTTTCTCGATCGCGTCGAAGCGTACCTGAAGATTCACTGTGAACGGGCGATCGCCACTCCCGCCACCCCCGAAAAACAAGCAGAAATTCTGGCGGGACAGCAGCATTACTGCACCCAGCAGCAGCAAAACGACAAAACCCGCCGCGTCCTAGAAAAGGCCTTTGGCGAAGACTGGGCAGAGCGCTACATCACCACAGTACTGTTCGACCTGCCCGCAAGCTAGTCACTCAACAGTAGCTCGTGAAGCGTCGTTAAACCTATTACCCCCGCCGACGGGCGGCTGATTTCTGTTCCAGCCGAAAGAGCCACACCATCAGCGCCACCAGTCCCAGTTGCAGCGCCAGATTGGGCAGTGTGTCGCCGTCGCCCCGCCCGGCCGCAAGCTGCGTCGCAAAAATGAACGCACCGATTAGCCCGGATGCGCCAAATGCTAGATAGACAAACTGCCGCAGCCCCCGATAGGGCGCTTTTGATTCTGCCACCAGCCGAGCATAGGCTTCTGGATCACGCTCTTTAAGCTTCTCGCCCCGCTCCCGCAACCGATCTGTCATGGCTATTCACCATCCTGGCAATTGTTCAGGTAAAACTCAGCGGGCATGATGGGCCTCGCCTATCTACCATAGCCCTCGTTTGCCGCTGGGGTGAACTGTCGCCCAGTTGGTTCGCGCGAGCGCTAGTTGTTCGTCGCTAATCTTGGCTCCGGTCAGGTCTGCGCCGCAGAGGTTTGCCCCCCGCAGGTTGGCGTGGCTTAGATAGGCATAGCTCAGGTCTGCCCCCCGCAGGTCTGCTCCCTGCAAATCCGCATGGCTAAGATAGGCCCGCGCCAAGTTTGCATTTTTCAGAATCGCCTGATTCAGACTGGCTCGACCAAAATCAGCATTAAACAGGTTTGCGCCCTGAAGGTTCGCCTTATGCAGTTTGGACTGGTGAAAGTTTGCCCCTGTGAGCGCGACCTTAGACAGGTTCAGCAGGCTCAGGTCGCGAGAGGTAAAATCGCGCTTACCCTTGGCGTAGTCGTTCAGCAATTCATCCGCCCGCAGCTTAGGCAGCAGCGCCGGATGTCCGCCAGAGTTGCCGCTGCTGCCGCCCGACGCGCCCCGACCACGCTCGACCGTACTGACAGAGGCGGGTTTTTGGATGGCGGTGCGGCGCTGTCCTCCCGTGTAGGGCGAACCGCCGGAATCTCCTACAGACTTGGATTGCCGTGCGCGAATCGCGGCCGCCATGCGGGCAGAGGGCGAAGAGGGAAAGAGGTTGCCGCTGAGGTCACCAGAGGGCGTGTGGTGATGAGGAGAGATCTCCGGCTGACGGGCAGAAGGGCGTGCAGGCTTCACCATGCTCTGGGCTAGGCTGTCGAGGTATGGCTCTAGATCCAGCGCCCGCAGCACTTCCCCCGCGTTCTGATAGCGATGGCGAACGGAAACCTCCAGCATCTTTTCCAACACGCCCGCAAAGTGTTCGCTAATGTGAACCTGTTCGCGCCACAGAATCTCACCCGTGGTCGGGTCGTAGTCCATATCCTTCGGCGCTTTGCCCGTCAGCAGGTAAATGCAGGTAACGCCCAGCGCGTAGATATCGCTGGCGTAGACGGGGCGCATGGCCATTTGCTCTGGCGGAGCATAGCCAGGAGTGCCAATGGCGTAGGCCGTCAGGGCAGTTTGCTCCGTTGCACCTGCTCGCACTGGATTTACCTGATCTTTCACAGCGCCGAAGTCAATCAGCACTAGCTTTTTGTCCTGGGTGCGGCGGATCAAGTTGGCGGGCTTGATGTCGCGATGAATCACCTGCTGGGAATGCACATACTGCAACATCGGCAGCACTTCGCTGAGAAACTGCTTGACCCCGGCTTCGCTGAAGGGGCCATTTTGCTTCACTTCTTGCTGGAGGGTAGAGCCACTGATGTATTCCTGAATCAGGTAAAACTCCTGGTTCGCCTCGAAATAGTCCAGCAGCCGAGGCACTTGGGGGTGGTTACCAATTTTACCCAGTGTTTTGGCTTCTCGGCGAAACAGCTCTCGTGCCATTTGCAACACATGGGGAGAGGAGGCAACTGGACGAAGCTGCTTGATCACGCAGTAAGGACTGCCGGGAAGCGATTCATCCTTGGCTAGAAACGTGGCTCCAAACCCTCCATGCCCAAGGGACTGCACCACCCGATAGCGATCGCGCAACAGCAGCTTAGAGCCACAGGCCTGACACAGCTCAGTATGAGTCAGATTCTCTGGTTTTGGACAGGCAGGATTTAAGCAGTAGCTCATTCGGCATCACTCGTTAGGTTGACCGCCGGGCGTATATCTCACAGTGAGAGCATGCACCTCTTCTACAATTATCGGCCCAAGAGCATGAAGGTAGAGTGCAGTTCTCTCGGGGAAACCCTTGAAGACTTGCTAAAGATCACGCTGATTCGCTTGAAGTCCCAGTGAACATCCATAGATACACGGGATCAGCACGTAGCAAATCGTCTAAGTGCTTTCTCAAAAGACTGACGAAGCATCTAGACGGAATGTTGCTAAAACTGCTAAGCGGGCGAGATGCAGCGGGTAAAAGCATTTAGCCTCTATAGATTGTTTAACAGATTGTTGATGGATGTGCTAGGGGGTAGAAGCGCGTTCCGAGGCAACCGGGCGGTAGAATTGGGAGGGCTGAGGCACAGATTTGGCGGTTTATCAGCCGCTTCATTAGGGCTAATGTCTGGATGGAGCCGTGCCAGGGCTGGATTAGATTAGATTTTGACCACGTTAATTTTTGTTGGGCAGAAAGGCACGATAGGCGATGCGAATTTCTCTGAACTGGTTGCGAGAGCTAGTCGATATCAACGTATCTCCAGAAGCGCTGGCGGATATGCTGACGATGGCGGGGTTTGAAGTCGAAGAGATTGAGGATCGCCGCACTTGGGCGGATGGCGTAGTGGTGGGTCGCGTGCTGGAGCGCCAGCCCCATCCTAATGCCGACAAGCTGAGCGTGTGTAGGGTGGACATCGGGGCTGATACTCCTTCCACCATTGTCTGCGGCGCGGCAAATGTGCGGGCGGATATCTACGTGCCCGTGGCGACGCTGGGGACGCACCTGCCGATGATTGACCTGACGATTCGCCCCCGCAAGCTGCGGGATGTGCCCTCGGAGGGGATGATTTGCTCACTGGCGGAGGTGGGGCTGGCGAAGGAGTCAGATGGCATTCATATCTTTCCGCAGGACTCGCTTCAGGTGGGCATGGATGCCCGTCCGCTGCTGGGTTTGGACGATGTGATTTTAGATCTGACCTCGACGGCAAACCGAGCCGATGCGCTGAGCATGGTGGGCATTGCGCGGGAGGTGGCGGCGCTAACGGGCGCAAAGCTGAAGCTGCCAGACGTGCCCGAGTTGCCCGTCAAGTCTGCTGGGAAAGAACTGGGGCTGCGGATTTCGGAGCCAGGAGCCTGCCCGATTTACATAGGAACGGTTGTTAAAGGAGTGGCGATCGCCCCTTCTCCTGAATGGCTGCAACGACGGCTCCAGGCGGCAGGGACTCGTCCGATTAACAACGTGGTGGACGTGACCAACTACGTGCTGCTGGAGTGGGGGCAGCCGCTGCACGCCTTTGATGGCGATCGCCTGCGTGCGATTGCAGGTTCTTCTGGGGGTTCTTCGGATCTGACCCTGGGCGTGCGCTTTGCCCGCAACGGCGAAACCCTGACCACGCTGGATAGCCAGGCACGAAGGCTGACGGATCAAACTCTGCTGATTACCGCCAACGACCAGCCCGTAGCGCTGGCAGGCGTGATGGGGGGTGAAAACAGCGAAGTTCAGGCAGACACAACAAACTTGGTGCTAGAGGCGGCGGTGTTTGACTCGGTGGCGATTCGTCGATCAGCGCGATCGCAGGGACTCCGCACCGAAGCCTCGGCCCGCTACGAGCGTGGCGTGAACTCTGCGGAACTCGAACTAGCCTGTCGGCGGGCCCTGGCGCTGTTGGTAGAACTAGCAGGCGGCACGGTGGATATGCAAACGGTAGCGGATGCCCGGCCGGGCGGCGCGATGGCAACGCGCACGATTGAACTGCGGCTGGAGCGGCTGAACCAAGTGCTTGGCCCCATCGAACTAGACAAAGAGGCGCGTCCGGGCGAAGGGGAAATTGGCGACTTGCCGCCCGCCGAGGTAGAGCGGATTTTGACGGCGCTGGGCTGCGAACTAACCCCGATCTCGGCAGCGGGCGACGTGTGGCGGGTGAGCGTGCCGCCCTATCGTCATCGAGATCTGGAACGCGAAATCGATCTGATCGAGGAAGTGGCACGGGTTTACGGCTACAACAACTTCTGCGATACGCTGCCTGCCAAGACCGAACTGGGCTTCCTGTCGCCCGACTACGCCCTGACACGACAAATCCACAGTGCCTTCAAAGCGGTGGGTCTGACGGAGGTGATTCACTACTCGCTGGTGAAGCCGGACGGCGACAACCAGATTGCCCTCAGCAACCCGCTGTTTGTGGAATATTCTGCGCTGCGGACTGAAATGCTGACGGCGCTAATCGATGCCTTCCAGTACAACCTGGAGCAGGGCAACGGGGCGCTGAATGCCTACGAAATTGGGCGCGTGTTTTGGCGCGAAGAAGACGGGCTATATGAGGGCGATCGCCTCGCCGGGATTCTGGGTGGTGATACATCGGTCGGGCGCTGGGTTCGCAGCGGCCGTGAACAGCCGATGACCTGGTTTGAGGCCAAGGGCATACTGGAGAGCGCGTTTCGACAGCTTGGCGTAGCGGTTGAATTTCAGCCCGATCGGCGAAACCCGCTGCTGCATCCGGGACGGACTGCCTCGCTTTGGGTACAGGGCGAGCGGCTGGGCACGTTTGGACAGTTGCACCCCCAAGAGCGCCAGCGCCGGGGATTGCCGGATGAAGTGTATGCCTTTGAGTTAGACCTGGATCTGCTACTAGAAGACATGTCCGACGAAGCCAGGGTCACGCCTGTCTTCAAGCCCTACTCTGCCTACCCGGCCTCTGATAGGGATCTGGCGTTTTTCGCGCCCGTGCAGTTTTCAGTTGCGGAAATTGAGCGGGCGGTTCGCAAGACGGCAGGCAAACTGCTCGACTCTGTAGAACTATTTGATGAATATCGCGGCGAGTCAGTGCCCGAAGGCAAGCGCAGTCTGGCGTTTCGACTGGTCTACCGAGCCGACGATCGCACGCTGACCGACGAAGACATTGAGCCTGTGCATCAAAAAGTCCGCGAAGCGCTCCAAGAGAAGTTCCAGGTGAGCTTGCGGAGTTAAAGATAAAAAAAGAAGAGCGAAAAAAGAAGAACGAAAAAAGAGAGTCCTTTCCTCTTCGTTCTTCTCTCTTCGTTCTTCCCTTTTCCTCACTCCACCGCTTCCAGCTTTTGCAACGCCAGCGCCGCCGCGTCTGATACGTGGGGGTGGCTGTCGCGCAGCAAGTATCGCAACGCAGCAATGCTCTTGGGTGTGGGCAGGTTGCCCAGGGCTTCGGCGAGGCGCTGGCGCACCAGCCAGTCCGGCGAGTCTACAAAGCGCAGGATTGCCTCGACCGCTTCTAGGTCTTGGAGTTCTCCTAGCGCGGCGATCGCCGCCTGATGTAGCACCACCTCATCGCTCTCCAGCGCTTGCAGCAAAGCGTGGCGGGCGCGGGGGTCTTTCAGGTTGCCCAATGACACAGCAGCGCTGAAGCGCACCAGCCAATCGGTATCTTCGTAAAATGCTCGCAGCAGCGGCTCGACGGCGCGGGAATCGCCCAGGTAGCCCAAAGCCCCAGCTGCATCGGCGCGGATACCGTAATCGGGGTCGTTTTCCAAAATCTGCGCCAGGATGGGGTAGCACTCGTCGGTCTGCTTGACTCCCAGGGCAAACACCGCCATCGAACGCACTTGCAGGCTTTCGTCATCTAGCACTTTGAGAATCAGCGGCACGGCGGATTCGGGCGGCACGTCGCGCAGCATGGCCAGGGCGACCATGCGATCGCTCGACTTGGGACTGTCGAGTTGGGTCTTGATCTGCTCCAGGCTGAGTTGACTCATAGCGACTCTGTTACGAATTGTTAACTTTATGATAGCGGAGTTTTTCGGTTGCGGTGCTGCCAATCCTCTCTAGCGAGTCATATTGATTTTGGATTTTGGACTGGCGGTTTTGGATTAGGGATTTTGGCGATTTTCGGTCGTTCGTCCGGGCTTCCGTCAGGTTTCTAGCAATCTCTCGCTATTGCGCGGTTTGCGAGACTGGGCATCGGCAAAGTGTGTTCGACCTAGGCATAGCCAAACCAGAGGAGTCCGGCCACAATCAGGGCGATCGCCCCTAGGGAAAGCCACACAAACGAGTTGTCTTTGGTGTTAACCTGGCTCAGATCAATCGGCTCTGGATCAGGACTGGGGCGAGGTTTCGGGCGCGACGGCTTGGGACGGTTGGGTACGGCGTAGGCCTTCTGATCTTCGGCGCTGGCGGTTTCCAGCCCGCCCAAGTCGGGAATCTGGGTCAGCCATTCGGGGCGCGTCCGCAGGCGCGGCGCGGTCAGGATGGCTTGCAGGCGGCGACTCTGCTTGCGGGTCTTCACGTCGGGATGGCGCACCAGTTGCTCACAGAGGGCGATCGCCATGTCAGTCTGTCCAGCGGCCTCGTAGGCCGTCACCAGCCAGATCTGCACCTCGCCGCCCAGCTTGCCGCCCCGCTCTACCAGCGCTGCAGACTTTTCCAGGCATTCCACCGATTCGCGATAGCGTCCGCTTTCAAAATTTTGCTTGCCCGCTTGAAAGAGCGTCCTGGCCCGCTCCAGCGCCTCTGGATTTGCCGCCATGCCTGTGCCGCACCTATCCCATAAAGTCTGAAGCAACCAGCATAGAGCCAATGCCTGCGTCGGTAAAGATCTCCAGCAGCAGGGCGTGGGGCAGTCGGCCGTCGATAATGTGGGCCGCCTTGACTCCCTGGGCGAGCGATCGCACGCAGCAGTTGACCTTGGGAATCATCCCGCCAGAGACGATGCCCGACTCAATCAGCCGTCTCGCCTCCTGGATATCCAGCCGGGGAATCAGCGTCGAAAGGTCGTGGTAGTTTTTCAAAATGCCCGGTGTATCAGTCATCAGAATCAGCTTTTCGGCTCCCAGCGCCGCAGCTAGTTCTCCTGCTACGGTGTCAGCGTTGATGTTATAGGCTTGTCCTTGGTCGTCTGCTGCCACGCTAGACACGATAGGAATGTAGCCTTCACGCACCAGCGCCTCAATCAGCTTGGTATCGGTGCTTTGCACTTCACCCACAAAGCCGATGCCCTCTTCGCCCTGGGGTCGCGCCTTGATCAGGTTCGCATCTTTGCCGCATAGCCCGACCGCCGAGCCGCCCGCTTGGTTCACCAAAGCTACCAGTTCCTTGTTCACCCGGCCCACCAGCACCATTTCCACCACATCCATCGTGGCCGCATCGGTAACGCGCAACCCGTTTTTGAACTGCGCCTCGATGCCCAGCTTGTTCAGCCAGGTGTTGATTTCGGGGCCGCCGCCATGCACCACCACGGGCCGCAGCCCCACGCAGGAGAGAAACACGATGTCGCGGATGACGGTTTCCTTGAGGTTGCTATCTTTCATCGCCGCGCCGCCGTATTTCACCACCACGACGCGCCCTGCAAACTGCTGAATGTAGGGCAGGGCTTCGCTAAGAACCCGAACGCGAGTGGCTTCGGCTTTTTCGATGTATTCGCTGGTCAGCATGTCAAAATGTCAAAGATTGAGGGTTGGGGATTGAGGACAGGGTGGATGAACAGTCGAAATCTACAAATCCCAAGTTTTAGCTTGCAAATTTTGATTTGAAAGCAGTCTATAGCAGATTGTGGTCGGGAAGTGTTGCGCCTTTTGCGGTTCGCTGCGGCCGACTACGGGTTCGGAAACTGAACCGTGTTGGCGTTGAGCGATTGCTGTCGCCACTGCTCAATCCAAAGCTGGGCCGGTGCATAGGCGGGGGTGCGGGGGGGAATGCCTTTGGCAATGGCGATCGCCCCTTCTAGGCTCTCGGCGGCGGTTTGCTGGGCAATTTGCAAGACCTGATCGCTCCATTCAGCAATCAGGCGATCCGCTTCGGCACGCTGGGTGCTGGTGGTGGGAATTCGGTCTGCGGTTTGAATCGCAGAAATCAGCATGGAGGGCGTACCGGCGCTGGCAGCGCTCTGGGCAAGTTGGAGCGTCGAGCGATCGACGGACGCGAAATCTCGCGGGTTGCCCTCAGCGGCATTGCTGGCCCCAGAGGGCGCGGGCACCGTGCGGAGGGTAGACGGCAACCCGTTGTCTAGCACAACCGGATCAGACGGGCGCGGTGCAAACACAGGAACCGTTTCGACAGGGGGCGGCGCTTGTAGGGCAGTGAGTTGCTGCTGCCAAGTCTGGATGCGGTCGCGGGCTTCGGCAGACAGGGCGCGGCCAGAACCGATCTGGCGGGCAATGCTGATGGCCGCTTGCAGCGAGTCGGCATCGCCCGCGCGGGCAATTTCCTCGGCTTGGACCAGGGTGGGGCGGTCTTCTCGTAGCTCGATGTCGGTGGTCCAGCGGCTGGCGAGGCGGCGGGCTTCGCGGCTGCGGGGATTCCCTTGGGGAATGTTGTTGACTTCGGCGATCGCCGCCCGCAAGTCGCTCACGGTGCCCAAATCCGCATATTGCTGAGCGCGGGACAGATGCACTAGATCCTGTAGCTCGACGCGCCAATAGCTAATCAACTGCTGGGCTTTGCCATAGAGCGGGCGATCGCGCCGAATACGGAGCGCCTGGGCGATTGCGGCTTCGATGTCCGAGGCGCTGCCATCCCACGCCTGGGCCCGCGCCTGGGCCAGCGCCGTGAAGTCCTGAATTTCTGCCTGCACGCGCGCTCCTTCAGGGATTTTGCGAACCAACTCCATCGCGCCAGGCAAGTCGCGCCGATTCAGGTATTCATCCGCCAGATTCAGCACGTCTTTGCCCAAACTGTTGAGCAACCGCTGAGCCGCGGGATAGGCAGGGCTGGTTTTCTTGATTTCCTGCACCAGGGCGATCGCCTCTAGCAGGTTACTCGCACCGCCACGCCGCGCCATTCGGCGAATCTGCGCCAATTTTTTGCCGTCTTCCCGCGAGGCCGTGACCAAATCCACCATTTCCTGATATTTGGTGGTTTTCCAGTATTCGTTGTCCACATCGAGCAGCTTCACCGCCAGATCAAAGGCTTTGGTGGGGTCGTCGTCAAACAGGGCTTCTTCTGCCTGCTTGTAGAGGGCTTCGGCGGTTGCCCAAGTCTCCTTCCAGGACTGGATGCGCTGCTCGACTTGGGCAAAGGCGGGCGTGTTGTCGGGAATGCGCTCGGCGATGGCGATCGCCCCCTGAAGATCGCCCTTGTGAAAGGCTTTCTCAGCCAGTTTCAAGATATCGTCTGACCACTGCGCGATGTAGCGATCGGCTTCGGGACGCATGGCGTGGTTGGGCGGCAGCGTATTCACCAGGGCGATCGCCTCCAGCAGGTCGTCCACCGTTTGCTTATTAGACGCAAGCTGGGCGCAGTAAATCCGCAGAGAAGCCGAGGCCGTCGGCCAGAAAATCGACGGACAGTTGGGCAGTGCGGGCAGTTTGAACAGCAGCGCCGCCGCCAGCACGCCCGCCCCAATGCAGCCCGTCGTCGCCACCAAAACCCAAAGCTGCCAGCTTGTGAAAAATCGCACCAGGGGACTGCGGGGCCGCGCCGATGGTTCATCCCTGTGGCGGTCGGTGGGCGCGGCAGGAAGCGTCTGAACCTTGGGCGATCGCGCAACCGAAGGCACCACCCGTAGCGGGGGCTGGGCAGACGACGGCATCCCTTCGGCAAACGGGCGATCGCGCCGAGCGGACGCAGCCCGGCTGCGCGACTCGTACCGACCCATCTCTCGCGGCGGAGCATCTGTGGGCCGAGCGCTCCGAGCCTTGCCCCGACGAGTCCTGGCGTTTTGGGACGCAGGCGGACGGCTGGGTAGGCGACGCACCTTGTCTACCTCCCCGTCTCCTGATGCCTGTCGGTTTCTCGTCATGCCCTACCTTCTGTCTGACCTTTTTCTCAGTTCTAAACCCTGGTTCTAAACCTTCAACGGTCTGGTGCAATGGGCTTAGCGCCCTGGCAGTCGCTATTCTAGTGCATCCAGGCTAACCCGTTTCCAGAGAATAGCGGAACTCAACGGGTTTGACTGTCAGCTTGCTCACCTGACTCAGCCCCGTCCGCCGGGGTTGATGCTGACCTGGCAGCCCTGAGGCTCTCACCGCAGGCACCTAACACCAGCCTTCATCCGTGGCGCTCCGGATAAAACTGCTCGAGGCCGCGAATATGCATAGACTGATTACAAAATCGCAAGTCCAAAATCGCAAATCCAAAATCAAGAATTGCCATAAGTCCTGATTCTAAGAGATTTTGGGCGAAAAGCTACTGGCAGAGGGGGGCTGCAATCTAAATAGGCATAGAATGCGAAGCTGCACAGACAGACGATATAGCAACAGAGACGCGCCCAGTCCAAGGGCTGTGCCCACAATGATGTGAATGACAGGCTGGTTAAGGTTCATCCCTTTTTGCAGGACAATCCTGGTTGCGGCAGTAAAAATCGTATGAGCCACAAAAATTTCTAAGGAGCGCAGCCCCCAAGTTTGCAGAAAGGAAATTCGCTGGAGATCCTCTAGATAAGCGGCAAGCGACAGGCTGGCAACAATACCCAGCACCGCCAGCGGAAACAGCCAGGCTTCGAGGCTGGTCAGATTGACGATGGCAGCCAGCGCAATGAGACTGAACCCAAAAAAGGCGCTGGGCAGCAGGATCGAACGCTGCACCTTTTGCAGCCGCCCAACCCAATCAACCCCGCTGGCGATCGCCCCCAAGGCAAAGTAAACCGCGTTGAGCCGAATCATATACAGCACCGGCCAGGGGCCAAGGCTGAGGTCGACAAACTCGGAGGCAAACAGCAGCGCAAATCCTGCGAAGCACACTGCAACAGGAACCTTCAGCTTTCGCAGCAGCAGGTACACGAGCGAAACCGCAAACAAGACGTAGAGAAACCAGAATTGCAAAATTGGGGAATAGACGATGCGCCAAAGGCTGCTCAGGGGCTGGTCGCTGATGCCTGCGAGATGGCGCAACGTTTCCTGAATCGCCGACCACAGGAAATAGGGATAGGCGATCGCCCGCAGTTTGCTAGAAACCACTGTGCCGAGCGGTTTTGAGACAGAACGCTCGGCGAGGTAGCCAGACAGAAAAAAGAACAGGGGCATGTGGAAGGCATAGATCCACTGGTCGAGGGCTTGAGTCAGGGCGTTTTCTTGCAAAACAGTGCCAGTTAGCCCCCGGAGGACGTGCCCCAGAACCACCAGAAAGATGCCGATGCCCTTTGCATAGTCAATCAAAGTGATGCGCTGGGACTGAGCGCCGGTGCAGGATGCGTCAACCGTCGCCCGATCGAGTGTAGAAATGCCTGGCGGATTCATGATGTCGATTGCTCAAGAGTGATGAACGGGAGGCCCATCAGGGCTTGGATTCAAAGACAGCACAGATCCAGCAGTGTGTAGATTTGGGGGTTTAGCAGAGTGCATAGAAAGGGCGATCGCCCTCTAGCCCTCTCAGTAGTTTTTCTAGGACTTGCCTACGTATATTTACAGTTCTTCCAGATCTTAAAGGAGGATCGCAAAGTTCTGAAATAGTCTGCACAACAATTTTCTGGACGGTAGATAAACGGCAGATCGGCAGCCGCCCCGTAACGGTCGGCCTGTAGCAGAATAATTTACAGCGAGATAATAAAACCGGCAAAAAATAAAACCGGGCCGTCAAGATTCAACAGCCCGGTTTGAGACATCGGTTTCGCAGCGAAGCGTCGGCGGCTAGCCAACCGATTCGGTTTGCAACTCCTGAATCAACTGCTCTAGCTCGTTGCTGCTAGCCCGATAGACCTCATTGCAAAAATGGCAGGTGGCTTCTGCGCCGTCGTCCTTGGCGATCATGTCGCGCAGTTCCTCTTCGCCCAAAAGCTTGAGTGCGCCCAGCATCCGGTCAAACGTGCAACCGCAGTGAAACCGCAGCATCTGGCTTTCAGGCAGGATTTCTAGATCCATATCGCCCATCAAGTCCGTAAAAATCTGCGGCAGGGTTTTGCCTTCGTTAAGCAGGCTAGTAAAGCCAGACAGCGCTGCCAGCCGAGATTCCAGCTTTTCGACTAGGGCTTCCTCGCGGGCGGCTTTGGGCAACACTTGCACCAGCATCCCGCCTGCCGCCGTCACGCCATCAGGATCGACAAACACGCCGACCAGCAGCGCTGAGGGCGTTTGCTCCGAGGTTACCAGATAGTTGGCTACGTCTTCGCCAATCTCACCCGACACCAGTTCCACCGTGCTGGAATAGGGATAGCCAAAGCCGATGTCGCGCACCACGTAGAGAAATCCTTCGGAGCCAACCGCCGCGCCCACGTCGAGTTTCCCCCGACTGTTGGTAGGGAGTTCTACCCCAGGATTTTGCACATAGCCGCGCACGGTGCCATCTAGCCCCGCATCCGCAAAGACCACCCCCAAGGGGCCGTTGCCGCGCACACGAATATTGACCCGCGATTCGGGCCGCTTCATGCTGGAGGCCAGCAGCAGCCCGGAAACCATCGTCCGCCCCAGGGCAGCCGTGGCGACGTAGGAAAGCTTGTGGCGCTGGCGGGCCTCTTCTGTGAGGCGGGTGGTGACTGCGCCCACAACCCGAATGCCGCCTCTGGCTGCGGTTGCCCGCACGAGCTGATCTGCCATGTTGAAATACTTCTTAATACACCCTCCTATTTTACCGATTTAGGGGCGGGTCAGTTTGAATGAATGCTTCGTCAGGAATTCATGATTTTGCGCTGAGTGTCGGGCTAAGATTGGGGAAACTCTAGGTAATCCATTAAGTGATTCAACGGAGTCTAGATTTTGAATAAACGGTATAAATAGCTTCTGAAAGGCAAGTCTCTGGAATCCCAAAGCGTTTGGGGTTTTGAGAAATGACCGGATCAGGTTTTTTGAAACTTGAATCTGTCTGTATGACTGCGGATACAAGCGCCTTAGTGTAGACCTGGCGACCGGAAACTAGCGACTAGAAATAGCGAAAGACAACACAAGTTCGCTGGGGCACTGAACTGCGATCGCCCTAGTCTACAAACCTGTGAATACCCATCTGTTCGTAAAACGGCGTTTGCTGCCCTGGCACTGGGCTTGCAACAGGCTGTGGACTCCAAGCTTGCTCCTGTGCTTCTCTAACCCTGGATCTCCGGATGATTAGTGTGTTCTCTAAGCGCAGCAGTGTGCTGCCAACCCCAATGTCTTCTGCCGTGATTCAAGATCGCATCCTAGCCGCGATTGACGTAGGGACGAACTCAATCCACATGGTGGTTGTTACGATTGACCCCACGCTGCCCGCATTCACCATCATTAATCGAGAAAAAACGACGGTGCGTCTGGGCGATCGCGATCGCGCCACGGGCAACCTGACTCAGGCGGCCATGCAACGGGCGATCGCTGCTTTGCGGCGCTGCCAAGACATTGCTCATCTGCACCACGCTGAGGCAATCGTGGCTGTAGCCACCAGCGCTGTGCGCGAAGCCCCCAACGGACGCGACTTTTTGCAACTGGTGGAAAACGAACTGGGGCTAGAGATTGACCTGATTTCGGGTCAGGAAGAGGCCCGGCGAATTTATCTGGGCGTACTGTCGGGGGTGGCGTTTAATGAGCAGCCCCACGCGATTATCGACATCGGCGGCGGCTCGACGGAGCTAATCTTGGGCGACGGCCATGAGCCGCGCTGCCTCACCAGCACCAAGGTCGGCGCAGTGCGGCTGACGACGGAAATGGTCAGCACCGACCCCATCAGCAGCAGCGAGTTTAACTACTTGCGGGCTTATGTGCGCGGGATGCTGGAGCGATCGGTGGACGAACTGCTGAGCAAAGTTCGCGCTGGGGAAATGCCCCGCCTGGTGGGAACCTCCGGCACCATTGAGACGCTGGCCGCCCTGCACGCCCGCGAGCACACGGGCACCGTGCCCGATCCGCTGCATGGTTATCAAATTCCCTTGGCGGACTTGCGCGAAATGGTGACTCGGCTGCGCCGCATGACGATGGCCGAGCGAGCCGCCCTGCCAGGAATGTCGGATCGGCGGGCAGAGATTATCGTGGCGGGGGCGCTGATTTTGCAGGAAGCGATGGAGCTACTGCGGATGGATTCGGTAACGATCTGCGAGCGATCGCTCCGAGAAGGACTGGTGGTGGACTGGATGCTGACCCACGGGCTAATCGAAGACCGTCTGCGCTTCCAAAGCTCCATCCGCCAGCGCAGCGTCCTCCGGGCTGCCCAGAAATATCAGGTGAACCTGCCCTATGCTGAACGGGTGGCGACCCTAGCCCTCAGCCTGTTTGACCAGACCCAGGGCATCTTACACAACTGGGGACACGAGGAGCGAGAGCTGCTGTGGGCAGCCGCCATGTTGCACAACTGTGGACACTTTATCAGCCACTCTGCCCACCACAAGCACTCTTACTACCTGATTCGCAATGGCGACCTACTAGGCTATACGGAAATTGAAATTGAGGCGATCGCCAATTTGTCTCGCTATCACCGCAAAAGCTGTCCCAAGAAAAAGCACGACAACTACCGCAGCCTGACCACCAAGAAACACCGAAAAGTCGTCGAACAGCTCAACACGCTGCTGCGGATGGCGGTCGCCCTGGATCGTCGCCAAATCGGCGCGATCGACCGCATCACCTGCGAGGTAGTGCCTGCTCAGCAGGAGTTTCGCCTGCTAATCCATCCAACCCACCCCAACGACGACTGCGCTCTGGAACTGTGGAGCCTGGATGGCAAAAAGGGCTGTTTTGAAGAAGAATTTGGGCTGAAAGTCGTGCCTCAGCTAGTGCCGTTGCCCCCTGACGCTGGCTCCTACTTGACCTAGGGCTGTGATGAAAGAGCGGTTTGGTACGGGAATGAGAACCCAGCGAGTCCAAAAAACCGACCCCCACTCCTGAATCGCTTGCCATACCATAATGACTGTCAGCCATCAGTCGTCTGAGGTTCGGAAACGCCCCGTCCAACCAACCAGCTAAACCAACAAAAGCTCACTCCCTTATCGGAAGTGTTGGCGAGGCAACGACTCAGACGATAACCCTAACTAGCGTTAATTCCACATTCTCAAACTACTGTCTCTAGGAGGCGATGGATATGGCACTCGTTCGATGGGAACCATTCCGTGAGATTGAAACGCTACAACGGCAAATGAATCGGCTGTTTGATGAGTTCCTGCCAGCGACTACAGAAAACCACAAGCTGACCAGCTTCATGCCGCTGGCAGAGATGGAAGAAACGGGTGAAGCGATTCACCTGAGGCTGGAAGTTCCTGGCATGGATGCCAAAGACCTCAATGTTGAGGTTTCGGCAGAGTCCGTTAGCATCAGCGGCGAACGCAAGTCGGAAAGCAAAACCGAAGAAAAAGGCATGACCCGAACGGAGTTCCGCTATGGCAAGTTCCAGCGGGTGATTCCGTTGCCGAGCCGCATCCAAAACGATAAGGTAACGGCTGAATACAAGGACGGTATCTTGAACCTAACCTTGCCGAAGGCCGAGGAAGAAAAAAATCGCGTCGTCAAGGTGAGCCTTGGCTGAGGGAGCGTTCTAGGTAACCTCCCGGCTGCTTCCCCCGCCGGGGTTGCAGCGAGCCAAGATAGTCCGTCTAGCTGGTAAACAGCACGCAAGAGGTCACTTACTGAAGACCTCCTCAAGCGTGAGTCGCTGCGCTGCTATTGGCTCAGCAATCTCACGTTGAACCTAGAGAGCAACGAGCCATTTACCCTTAGGGCTGACAGGGCAATGGAGTTGCTCTCTTTTTTTTGGACTTACGCAGCCAGACGATAGTCCTGGTTTTTGTTGACAGTGTGATGTGCAGCGCAAAAAGCGGAAAACCTCACTAGCGATTTAGGCAATTCACGCAATTTACGCAATTTACAACTCCACGATTACTGGCGTATGGTCGCTGGGCTTTTCCAGCTTGCGGGGCGCTTTGTCAATGATGCAGCTTTTGGCCTCGGCATAGAGCGGCGGGCTGAGGTAGTGGTGGTCGATACGCCAGCCCAAGTTGCGGCGAAAGGCGGCGGCGCGGTAGTCCCACCAGCTAAACTGTCCGTCTTCCTGGTTAAACTTGCGAAACGCATCCGCCAACCCCAAGTCGAGAATGGCCCGCAGCGCCTGCCGTTCGGCATCGGTAGCCATGACTTCTTTTTCGCGCCCGGTGGGGTCGTGGATATCTCGATCTTCCAGCGCCACGTTGAAATCGCCGCAAACCAGGAGTTTGGGATTCTCCTCCAGCAGCTTTGCCAAATACTCGCGCAGCACCGCCAGCCAGTTTAGCTTGTAGGTGTATTTGTCGCTGCCGACGCTGGAACCGTTGGGCACGTAGAGGTTAACAATGCGAACCTGATCGAGAACGCCTGTGATGACTCGCTTCTGTTCATCAAACGGCGCGGCGATCGCCCCTCCTAGCACAGGCTCGAACCCACAACTGACCGACTCCAGCGGCGTTTTGCTGATCAGCGCCACACCGTTGTAGGACTTTTGCCCAGAGACGTAGCAGATATACCCCAGATCGGTAAACGCAGCCATTGGAAAGTCAGCATCCACCACCTTTGTTTCCTGAGCGCACAGCACATCCACCGGATTTTCCGTCAGCCAGTTAATGACGTGTTCCAGACGGGTGCGAATGGAGTTGACATTCCAGGTGGCGATCTTCATGCGGGAGCGCGGGAGAGGGCGTGATGAGTAGTTTACTGCATCCCTCCGTCACTCCATGACTGCATCATTCCTTTACCACCAGTTCCAGGCTCGGTGGCATCGATAGATTCACTCGGGGTGTAGCGGGCGGGGCAGCCAGTTGGAGCGTGGTGTCGGTCAGTCCGAAGGTGGTTTGCAGGGAAGCTTGCAGGGTTTGCAAGAGGCGATCGCGCTCTGGGCCATCCTGCGGGTTCACCGTCAGGTGGGCAGTGAGAGCCACCTGACCTGGGGCGATCGCCCATAGTCGCAGCGTTTCCACTGCCTGCACGCCTTCGGTTTGCAGCAGATGCGCCCGCACAGCGGCGGGGTCAAGGTAGGCGGGCGCTTGTTCCAGCAGAATGTTCAGGCTTTGGCGGATGAGGGGCACGGCTCCGGCCAAGATGAGCGCAGCAACGACTAGGCTAATGGCTCCGTCGGCCCACGTCCAGCCAAAGAGCCAGACGGCGATCGCCGCCAAAATCACGCCCAGCGACCCAATCGCATCGGACACCATGTGCAAAAATGCGCCCTTCAGGTTTAGGTCGTGGTGGCTGTGGTCGTGCAGCAGGGAGGCATTCAGCAGGTTCACCCCCAGCCCCACGGCCGCCGTAATCAGCATGGGCAGTCCCAAAATTTCTGCATCGGGATGGTGCAGCCGCTCGACCGCTTCCCAGCCAATCCAGAGGGCGATCGCCACCAGCCCCAGCCCGTTTGCCAGCGCCGCCAGGATTTCCACCCGCCGATAGCCAAAGGGAGCCTGCGCCGACGGCGGCCAGCCCGCAATCCAGGTTGCCAGCAGCGCCAGCATCAGTGCCGCCACATCCGACAGCATGTGCCCCGCCTCTGCCAGCAGCGCCAGACTGTGGCTCGACAGGCTGACCGCCAGTTCCACCAGCGAGAACCCGCCAATCAGCCCCAGCGCCATCCACAGCAGTTTTGCTTTTTTCTGGGCATCCACCGTGTGGGGATGGGGCGCTTGGCAGCCCTCTGGGCAGGCGGCAGTATGCATGAAGGCGGAAAACACAGCAAAAGACCTTTTCTAGGATCATCCCACAGAATTCCCTGAGCAGCCACGACGCTGGACGGGGGCGGCGGGTTCCGGCTAGACCGCAGAAGCAGTGGGGAGCGGATGGGATAAGGTGATTTTGGAGGGTTTTCTCCAGCTTCGCAGTTCGCCCCATTACCCCGTCACCTTTACCCCATGCTAGATTTTTGGGCAAAAACCAGCGGCACCTGGATCAACGTTGCCACGGTTCTACTGGGGACTGCCCTGGGGCTGCTGCTCACCGGGCACTTGCCAGAGCGGATGCAGCGGGTGATCAAGCAAGGACTGGGACTGACAACGCTGTTTATCGGCATCAGCATGGCAGGCAGCCTGAACCAGGCCAGGGGCGGCATTGTAGACGGCGTGATTTTGGGGCTGTTGGCGCTGGTGGCAGGCGGGCTGCTGGGCGAGTGGTGGCAGATTGAGGAACGGCTGGCGATCGCCGGAGACTGGCTGAAACATCGGGTCAAAGGCAAGGGTCGCTTTACCGATGGCTTTGTCACCGCCAGTCTGCTGTTTTGCATTGGCCCGATGGCCATGATCGGCAGCCTAAACAACGGGCTAGTGGGCGATGCGCGGCTGCTGACGCTGAAGGCGACGATGGATGGACTGGCGGCGATCGCCCTCACAGGCAGCTACGGCATCGGCGTTGGCTTCTCGACCCTGGCAATTTTGCTGTATCAAGGCGGCCTGTCCCTAGCCGCCGGACTCCTGGCCCGCGCGCTCCCCGATCCTGCCAGTTCGCCGCCCGTGCTGCTGGCGACGGGCGTAGGCGGACTCATGATTCTGTCTATCGGGCTGAACTTGCTAGAAATCGGCAAGGTGCGCGTCGGCTCCTTCTTGCCAGCCCCCTTCCTCGCACCGCTGGTCTATTGGCTTGCCACATGGCTCACAGCCGCCTTCGCGTGAGGCATTGCCCTGAGAAATTGCTCTGAGAAATTGCTCTGAGAAATTGCTCTGAGAAATTGCTCTGAGAAATCGCCCTGAGAAATCGCACTGAGAAAGTGCTCCAGAGGCAGGCAATTTTTGCAAAAGACATGGGCGATCGCCCTCGTCACCCGTGCAACGCGAAGCGACCTCTCTCTAACTCACCGAAGCGCCCTTCGGAGGGGGTTTGGGGGAAGCGGGTTCCCAAGCGGGGGTTTTGGGGGGAAGCTCCCCCCAAGACTGCTGGCTCGGCAGCGGAGAACCGCCCAAATTTTTAAAGCTTTTATTTATGCAGAGATGCCGTAAATGTACAACGTTACACACGACATCCCCAAGTCTGGCGGCTAACATGGCGCTTAATGTCCTGAACAATGTCCTCACCTACAGAATCGCCTGAGAACCCCTATGGACGCGATCGCAACACCAGAACCGCACCACGTCGTCATCATTGGCGGCGGATTTAGCGGTCTATACGCCGCCAAAACGTTGGGACGCGCAAAAGACATTAAGGTGACGCTAGTAGACAAGCGCAACTTTCACCTGTTTCAGCCCTTGCTATATCAAGTGGCAACGGGCACGCTGTCGCCAGCCGACATTTCTTCGCCCCTGCGCGGCATTCTCAGCGACTACAAAAACATCACCGTCCTGATGGATGAGGCGGTTGATCTTGATCCACAGGCACAAGTGCTAAAGCTGCGAGAGCAGGAGCTTCCCTACGACACGCTGGTTGTGGCAACGGGTGTCAGCCACCACTACTTTGGCAACGACCAGTGGCGCGACACGGCGCCGGGGCTAAAAACCATTGAAGACGCACTAGAAATGCGCCGCCGCATCTTTGTCGCCTTTGAAGCCGCTGAAAAAGAAACCGACCCCGAAAAGCGCAAAGCATGGCTCACCTTCGTCATTGTGGGCGGCGGGCCGACGGGAGTTGAGCTAGCCGGGGCGATCGCCGAACTGGCCTACCGCACGCTCAAAGAAGACTTCCGCAACATCGACACCTCAGAAGCCACCATCCTGCTGCTGGAAGGCATGGATCGCGTCCTGCCACCCTACGATCCTGACCTGTCGGCAAAGGCAGCCGAATCGTTATCCCGTCTGGGCGTGACCGTCCGCACCAAAACCCTAGTGACGCAGATTGAACCCAGCGACAGCGGTGACGTGGTAACGATGAAAAGCGGCACGCCGGATAATCCCCTGATTGAGACAATGACCGCTCGCACCATCCTCTGGGCGGCAGGGGTAAAAGCCTCTGGCATGGGCAAGGTGCTGGCCGATCGGGCGGGTGCGTCGTGCGATCGCGTCGGGCGCGTCATGGTGGAACCCGATTTCAGCATCGCGGGCTATCCCAATATCTTCGTCATCGGCGATCTGGCCCACTATGCCCACCAAGGCGATCGCCCCATTCCGGGTGTCGCTCCGGCCGCCGTGCAGGCCGGTGAATACGTCGCCAAGACCCTCCAGCGACGCATCCAGGGGCAGTCCGTAGAACCCTTTGTCTATAAAGATCCGGGTAGCCTGGCCATCATCGGGCAAAATGCTGCGGTGGTTGACCTGGGCTTCGTCAAGTTTTCTGGGCCACCCGCCTGGTTTGCCTGGGTCTTTGCTCACATTTACTATCTAATCGAGTTCGACAACAAGCTAATCGTCATGCTCCAGTGGGGTTGGAACTACTTCACCCGCAAGCGCGGCGCACGGCTGATTACGGGTGAGGGCGGTGTGGCGACCGCAGAGGCCGCAGGGACGTATCGGACTAGGGTGAAGGAGCCGGTGGAGGTGTAGGGGAAGAGGGAAAAAGGAAGAACGAAGAGGGAAGAACGAAGAGGGTAGGGCGATCGCGCTGGTTTTGGTTGGACGGTTCGGATTGCTGATTCGTTTTACAATGAAGCTTCCATAGGTTTAATCTCTGATCACCAAGCCCTAGACCAAATCCAATGGCGAGCGAAGACCAAATTGACTTATTCAGTCTGGCGGAGGTCGCCGCGCCCGCTGCATCTGCCAGCTTCGACCCGTCCCAAATTCCCACCAGCGCCCGCATCCCCATTCCACCGGGAACCTACGCCTCGATGGAGGAGATGAAGGCGCACTGCGAACAGTGTCAGCGCTGCGAACTGGGGCAAAATCGCACCCATGCGGTCATTGGGCGTGGCGGCCTGGCTGCGCCCGTGATGATTGTCGGCGAGGGGCCAGGGCAAACCGAAGACGAAACCGGGCTGCCGTTTGTGGGCAAGTCGGGTCAGTTGCTGACGAAAATCCTGGAATCGGTGCAGCTTACAGACGACGACGTGTTCATCTGCAACGTGGTGAAGTGTCGCCCGCCAGAAAACCGCACCCCCACCGCCGCTGAGGCCGATGCCTGCAAGGGCTACCTGATGGAGCAAATTCGGCTGATTAACCCCAAGATTATCTTGCTCACCGGGGCTACTGCGCTGAAGGGCTTGCTGGGCATCAAGCAGGGCATTACCAAGGTGCGCGGCCAGTGGATCGAGCAAGACGGCCGCTTCTATATGCCGATCTTTCACCCCGCCTATCTGCTGCGGAACCCCTCTCGCGAAAAGGGCAGCCCGAAGTGGCTCATGTGGCAGGACATTCAGGCGGTACGGGCAAAGCTAGATGAGATTCGCGGCACTTGAGATTCGCCTTGAGATTCGCGGCACTTCTGAGTAGTTCTCACCGGGTTATCCTGCCTGACTCAGCAGCGCGTCTAGCTTTCCGGCTCGATCTAGAGCGTAGAGGTCATCGCAGCCGCCAACGTGCTGGTTGTTAATGAAAATTTGGGGGACGGTGCGGCGGCCGTTGGCGCGTTCAGCCATTCTCACGCGGGCAGCCCCGTCGCCGTCGATTTTGTATTCGGTGAAGTTCACGCCTTTCCAGCGCAGCAGCATCTTGGCGCGGATGCAGTAGGGGCAGGTCTGCCAGGTGTAGATTTCAACGTTGGCTTTGACGGTTTCTGGGTGGCGGCCCAGGAGGGCGTTGAGTTTGTTGAGCATCGGTTGAATCTTGGAATAAAGACGCTAGTAAAGACGCTTGAAATCAGTGGGAGAAAGCTGTGGAAAATCTGTGGGGGGCAATTAGGGCATGTATGCTGAAGACTAATCCTTTTTCACTGGATTTAGGCGACCGTTGAGCTTTTGCAGTTCGTAGAGCTTGACGCTGATTTGGTATTCGTACTGACTGAGCAGGCGGGCGTAGGTATATCCGGCGTAGCCGTCGAGAAAGCCAAAGCGGAGGATGTAGAACAGGATAAAGCGAAGCAGCGGGCGGCAGGGCAGGCGCACCCACAGGCGTTTGAGGAAGCGTTTGCGCTGGACGGCGTTGCTCCGCCAGTGGGCCGTGCGATCGCCCAATGTTCCGGCTTCATCCATGCCATTGAGTAGATTGTAGTAGACGCGGGCTTCCCAATTGGAGTAGCGGTTGTGGCGCTCTAGCCAGTGGTAGAGATCCCGATAGTCGATGTGGAGTATATCGGTGGTGAGGTAGCCTGCGGTTCCTTCCAGGACGACGTGTTCATGCACTTCGTTGTCGCCCGTGTTGGGGGCAGCGTCAGTGTGCAGATTTTCGTAGCGTCCTTTGGCATGGCGAAACAGGCGCAGGTTCCAGTCGGGATACTTACCGCCGTGGCGAATCCATCTGCCCAGGAAGTAGACGCGACGGTTTAGGTAGTAGCCGTTGACGGCTGGATTTTGGATAGCTTGGGCAATTTCGTCCCAGAGGGCAAGCGGGATGCGCTCGTCACAATCGACAATCAACACCCACTCGTTGCGAAAGGGGAGATGGTCGAGGGCCCAATTTTTCTTTTTTGGCCAGCGCCCAGTGAAGTGGAACTGTACGACCTTTGCGCCATAGTCTGCGGCAATTTCGGCAGTGCGATCGCCGCTTTGCGAATCCACCACGAAAATCTCATCAGCAGGCGCAAGGCTTTCCAAACAGGCAGGCAAATTTAGCTCCTCGTCTTTGGCAGGAACTAGCACCGAGACGGGGATGCGGTTGGGCAAATGGGTCATTTCTAGCGGCCAGGAGATCGTCCAACTGCGTAAGTTCTAACAAAGTTTCATCCTGAACCGTAGCAAAACCCTTAGACCGAGCTTAATATGAGTTAACAAAGCCAAGCCTGAGTGATGTCCTGACTGCGGAGAACCGTTCTCGCTCCCCGATTTCTAAATATGCCCAGACGCACTTCGCCGAACGACTTGCAGCATTGGGAAGACGCTTCCGATCTAGAGCATCTGGTGGTAGACAAGCGATCGCACAAGCGGGCCACGCCCGCCAAAGGTCGTCGCCGCAATCGTCGCTACGAAAAGCGGCTGCTGAACCACTATCTAGAAAATTCCGAAGATTTGGAATTGGAACTGGATGCGCCTGGTGGTGAAGCCGGTGCGCCGGTGGTTGAATAGATTGCTGGCGCAGACGGGCAGTTGCCTCTCTCGCTAGGATTGAGAGTGCTGGGCTGATTGTCAGGGCTGATTTCCCAGGCTGACTTTCAATCGGTGTCACAAGCTCTAGACGCAAGTGAGGGTGGATTTTGACTGGTGATCAGGCATCTGAAATGACTGATTCTCAATCGTTGGAGATGACCGAAGAACGGGCGATCGCCACGCTGTCTCAGGCTGCGGCGGCCTTTTGCAATGGCGGCGATCGCCCCTCAGCGAAAACGCTGGTGGCAGCCATGCTGGCGGCAGAATCGGCAGCACGACACCAAAAAACGCCCCTTACGTTTGAAAATTTATTAGGACAGTGGCGGCTTTGTTTTACCACTACCGCCCGCAAAGCCCGCAGGCGAGGCATTCGGCTGGGGTCGGGCTTTTATTGGCCCCAGTTTGTGCCCGCGCAGATTGGCTTTGCGTCGGATGAGGCAGCGACAAACCAAGGCACGATTACCAATCAGGTGACCCTGGGCGGGCTGTGGCTGCGGTTTACTGGCCCGTGCCGCTTTCAGTCCAAAAAGAACCTGCTGGCGTTTGACTTTACCAAAATGGCAATTGGCGCGGGCGATCGCCCCCTGTGGCAGCGCACCCTGCGCGAAGAATCAGCGGCAGCATTTGCGGCACGGGCGATCGCCAAGTTGCCCTTCTTTGCCTTTTTTCAGGCTACGCCCCACTTTTTGGCAGCACGGGGACGAGGCGGTGGTCTGGCAATCTGGGTCAAGCAGTCAGACTTCTATCAGTCAGACTGCTAGGAGACGGGCGCTTCTGACGCATCGTCTGGCGCAATGCCGGAAGTTAGAGCATCGGCCGCAGCTTGGGGCGTTTCGCCTTTGGGTTCATTAGGGATTGCATTAGGGATTTCGTCAAGGGTGTCGTCGGGGGTATCGACGGGAACCGTGGAGTCAGGGCGATCGCCCTCGACCTCCTCAGCGACAGGCGCAGCAGCGATGGATTTCGACAAAAGCTGTTCGATTTCAACTGAGGGCTGGGGCAAGGTTTCCACCTCGGCAATGCGCTCCGGCATCAGGCGGGCGTTGGGGTTGCTGCCGCCCAATCGTTTCAGCATTTTGGACTTGGGATTGTGCCACAGGTACAAGAGGCGATCGCCCTCCTGCAAGACCTCCGTCGAGGCAACCTGAAGTTGCCCGTCGCGCTCCACCAGCAGCGGCATCAGCTTGCCGTCCGCAATTAGCGTTGCCAGATGTACCTGCTGCTCCACCAGGATCGGCTCCTGAAGAACGGTTTCTCCTAGGCGCACATCGCGATCCTCCAAGTAGCGGTTCCAGGTTTTCAGCGGCATTTTGGGCACAAAGGCGGGCTGCACCTTGGGCGAGGCGGGAGAGGTCGTGGAGGCGCTAGCAGCACTGGTGGCGATCGCCACGGGTTCGCTCTCCTGGCTCAAATCTCCCGGCACAACGGCCAGCACGCGGGGCGGCTGAAACTCCTCCGCAGCCCGCTGCGCCAGCACTTGATTCACCTGGCCATTGCTGGTCAGCGCCAAAAAGGTGCCCGCCCGCCCCAGCCCTGCCTGCTCCAGCACGTCGGTATCGAGCGCACTACTGGCGATCGCCCGCAAACCCTCCTGCTCCGCCAGTTTGCACGCCGCCAAGTCAGTGTCGATCAGCACCACCGACTCGCCCCGCTCCTGAAACATGCGCCCAATCAGCAAGCTCAACGGGTTGCAGCCGACAATCACCGCGCCCGTCGCCTGCTTAGACGTAATATCCAACCACTCCGCCACCCACCGCGCCGTCAGCCCCTGCAAAAACACGGTCGAAAGGATCGTCAGAAACACCAGCGCCTTGATCGCCTCGCCACCGCTGATGCCGCGCTGGGTCAGCAAAATTGCAAACAGAGAAGCCACCGATGCAGACACAATGCCCCTTGGCGCAACCCAGCACATGAAGAGCTTCTGTCGCCAGTTCAGGCCGCTGTTCCATGTACACACGGCCACATTCAACGGACGCACGACAAACATCAGCGCCAGCACCGTCAGCCCCGCGCCCCAGCCCAGCGCAAACAAACTGGCGATCGACAAATCCGCTGCCAGCAGCACGAATAAAATCGACACCGCCAAAATTGTCAGTTGCTCCTTAAACCGCCGCAGCAGCCGCTCATCAGGAATCGACGAGGCCCGCAGCACCAACCCCGCCAGCACCACCGTCATCAACCCCGACTCGCTGCGGATGCTCTGGGCCAGCCCAAACAAGCCCCACACGCCTGCCAGCACCACCAGATTCTTTTGTCCTTCCGACAAAAACTTCGCCTGTTTGAGAAATTGCCCCAGCAGCCAGCCGCCCAGTGCCCCAATGCCGCCGCCAATGCCCAGCCGCAGCAGCAGCCCGCTAGCCACCGACAGCGGCGCTGCGTTGCCGTTCAAAATCACATCCAGCACCACCACCGCCAGAATCGCGCCGACCGGATCGATCAGCACGCCCTCGCCTTCTAGCAGGCTCGACACCTGACGATCGACCTGCACTTGCTTCATGAGCGGGCTGATCACGGTCGGTCCGGTAACGACGACCAGCGAGGCATAAAGAAAGGCGATCGCCCAGGGGAATTCACCCAGCCAGTGTGCCGCCATGCCGCCGCCCAGCAGCGTAATTAGCGTGCCCAGGGTGACGAGGTTCCGCAGGCTGCCCGACACCGTGTTGAGCTGCCGCAACTCCAGATTCAGCCCGCCTTCAAACAAGATCAGCGCCACCGACAGCGCCACAATCACCTCTAGACCCACACCGAGGGACTGCGGATGCAGCCAGTCCAGCCCGTCGCCCCCCAGCACAATGCCGAAAATCAGCAGAAATACAATGCTGGGCACATTAAAAAACGCCGCCACCACCTGGCCGCTGATGCCCGCCAGCACCGCAATCACAAATTGCAGCATCAGTGCCAGCGGCGTTTCGGGCGTAGGCGACAATCCCTCAATCATGGCAACAGGTGGGCACTTGCCGCCCCAAAACACGGTTTACCACAATGCCTTTAGCCAAATGCCTGAATCTGAAGACGGCTGTGAATAGGGTCTGACTCATCATTTTCTAACTGTAATCGGCAACGGGCGGCATAGACCGATCCTAGCTTTCCCCGCGGCCCCCAATTCTCTTCACAAGAGGAATCCGGCTGGCTCTACAGGGGCGATCGCACTCCTTAAAAATCTCTCACGCAAATCTCGCGCAACTCTTGCGCTCACTCCCAGCCGCACCCAGAAAAGCTATACACTGGGCAATGGCTTGTCGTTTTTTTCACCCGTAACCAGCTTTGGGAATTGAGCTTCGCAGCTACGTTTATATCGACCGCTTACAATCTCAGCACGCCGCCTATATGGGCACGGTTGCCGTTGGGTTTCTGCCATTGCCGGGTGATGCCTCTCTGTGGATCGAGATTTCGCCAGGGATTGAAATCAATCGCCTGATGGACATTGCGCTCAAGTCTGCCGTCGTGCGGCCGGGCGTGTTGTTTACCGAGCGGCTGTATGGCTTGCTGGAGGTGCATTCCAGCAGCCAGGGCGAAACGCAGGCCGCTGGCCGGGCAATCCTGGCGGAACTGGGCGTGCGGGCACAGGACTGCTATAAACCGCGCATCATCTCCAGCCAGATCATCCGCAACATCGACCCACACCACGCCCAGCTCATCAACCGCAACCGCCGGGGGCAAATGCTGCTATCGGGACAAACGCTATACGTGCTGGAGGTCGAGCCAGCCGCCTACGCCTCGCTGGCTGCCAACGAAGCCGAAAAAGCCGCACTGATCAACATCCTGCAAATTTCCTCCGTGGGCAGCTTTGGGCGGCTCTATCTGGGGGGCGAAGAACGGGACATTATTGCAGGGTCTCGCGCCGCGATCGAGGCCATCGAAAACTCGTCGGGTCGGCCGTTCCCGGACGCAGGACGCAAGGAGTAGGGCACGGGAGCAGGCTATGGCAAACGCCGAGCATATAGCGCTGCTGCGGATGGGGGGCGATCGCTGGAACGAGTGGCGATCGCATGCTCCCGACATCACGCCAGACCTCAGCCATGCCAACCTCATCGGATTCGACTTGCAGAGCCTCAATTTGCGCCATGCCAACCTCCAGAACGCCAATCTTGCCTTTGCGCTGCTACGAGCTGCTAACCTCAGCCGTGCTGACCTGACGCTGGCAACCCTGCACAGCGCTCAGCTTCAGGCGGCTGACCTGTCTGATGCTCTGCTGGTTGGGGCCACCTTGCAACAAGCCGATCTGCGAGATGCCAGCTTTTATCGCGCCAACCTGACCGGCGCAGACCTCAGCTATGCCAACGCCCGCGCCACAAACTTTGCCTATGCCAATTTAGAGCGCAGCAGCCTCGCCTATGCCAACCTACAACGCGCCACGCTAAACCACGCCAATCTATGCAAAGCCAATCTGCTAGAAACAGAGTTGATTAATGCCTATCTCTTCGAGGCACAGCTTCAGGGCGCACAGTTGGTTTCCACCCACCTCAGCCACGCTTACCTGTTCGGAGCCAATTTTCAACAGGCAACGCTTATTCAGACAGATTTGCGCTGGGCAACGCTCAGCTATGCCACTTTAGAGGACGCAATTCTGCAAGACACCGACCTCAGCCGTTCCACCTTACAGCCCCGCCCGCCCCAGTGCTAGCCTCAACGGTAGTGCCTTTTAGCAAAGGACAGAGGAAAAGCTAAGCTCTTCCCGCTCTGCCAACTTCTCTCTGACACGGCAATTGTAGTCGTGGATGAACATCCAGATCGCACCAATATCGCACCAATGTGGTTCTCTAGCTTCTTGGAAAAGGACAACGTCTTCCTCACCCACCGTGAAATCCGCTGTCTCAGGGTGATGTTCAGGCGTTCGATGTAGCTCGTCAATCCACTCTCTTTGCCCACCGCCCCATGCCGTTGGCTTGGGATGACGGTGACATAGGCCTCCCAGTCATCGGTATAGACTTTGGCACACTGTCGATAGACCGCTAGGATGGATTGCCAGAGGGCGATCGCCGATTCCCGAGAGCGCTCACCGATGTGGCAGCCGATAATCTCTCGGGTATCGGCATCGATTGCCGCTTTGGGCACAGCTTCGTAGTGCGCGTTGACGTAGGTCTGGAGCTAGCTATCCGAGACACCGCTGACCCTGGCAATACCGGCTAATGGAATTTTTTCCAACAGCAGTAGATTGACGAAAGCCCGGGTGTCCTTATCTTTCGGCTTCCACTGGGGATCTTCTACGAATTGGCGGTTGAGTCTCGGCACTTGTAGTTTTGCTTGCCACGCCGAGTGGTGCCGTTCTTGGAGATGTCGTGAACCCACAGGTTGGACAGGTTCTCTCGATGGTCATGGAGCCTACTCCCCCAAAATCTGCGAATACGACAGCGTTACCTTTTTCTGTATCCTTTACGATAATCTACTACCTTTTAATTTTTGACTTTTTCCCTTCGCCTGCGCTTACTCCTGCCAAAACCACTCGAGGTTGAGCACAAATCCAGGCAAAACAGACTCTTCCGAAAGGGCTGCCGGAGTCTGCAAAATCTCTGGAGGATAACCCGGACGGTAGATTTCGACCTGTCGCTGCTTGCGGTCAATCAGCCAGCCGAGCCTCACGCCGTTGTCCATGTATTCGCGCATCTTGGCTTGCGCTGCCTCCAGGCTGTCGGTAGGAGACATTAACTCCAGCACAAAATCGGGGGCAAGGGGGGGAAACTTTTCTCGCTGCTCTGGGAGCAGACCCTCCCACCGCTCCTTCGCAACCCATGCAACATCCGGTGAGCGATCGGCTCCATTGGGCAGCTTGAAGCAGGTTGAGGAGTCAAACACTTTTCCAAGTTGCGTCTGGCGATTCCAGATAACGAAGTCTGCATTGATTTCTGAATTGCGATTCCCGGTTTCTCCGCCTGTGGGTGGCATGAAAATGAGTGCTCCTGTTGCCGAACGTTCAATTCTTAAATCAGGGTTTGCCCGACACAGGTCATAAAACTGGTCGTCGCTCAATTGTGTGGAGTTGGGCATCTGAAGTGTAAGCGTGTCCATTGGCAGCGAGGAGAATTGCCCGAATTAGAAATGATTCGAGCTTTATCGAGGTGCTTTTCAGTCTATCCCACTCCTGGGGTCGAGTTCAGAGGGGCATCGGTGGGATTTCAATCCTGATACGGCCTCAGCCCGAACCGCTAATCACCTGCTATACCTGGAGGAGAGACCTCTTTCTTCTCGGAATTCCCATGCAAAAGCTAAAACCCGAAGACGTGCTGCTGAGCGTGGCGACGGTGCCGCTGCTGGCGGGGCTGGTGGCGGCGCGGGCGATCGCCCAGGTGATGGTGTCCGTGGGGCAGACCAGCGAGGAGCTATTTCGGGGCGATCGCCTGCCCACGCTGCATGTCCATTCCTCCCACGATTCCTCAGTCTGAGCGAGTCCCCCAAAAATAAGCCAGAAAGCAAAACGGGAGAGAACGTTGCGTCCTCCCCCGGCTGGTTATTTCGATTGCCGCGCTGTGGCGGGCGATGCTTTGGTTGGTCAGAATCCGATTGCTTAAGCCTCTGGCTAAGCGTTTTGAACTGTTTCCGCAGTTGCCGCTGGCGGGCACTGCCGCCTTTGCCCTTGGCATTGCGCCCTTCTCGCCGGGGAGATTCCCAGCGCTTGAGTTGTCGTGACACTTGTTTTATCTCCTTGAGTTTACAGATCTACTCTAAAGATTCTTCCGCAGGGGCGGCGATTCCGGATTCCCGATGAGGCAGATGGGTTTCCCGCTGGGGCGACCGAGTCCTCATGGTTTGCACCCAAAAGCTTGAGAGATTTGGAGAACTCGGAAGGGCGATCGCCAAACGCGCCATCATAGAAAAGCCCCTCCCTCTCATCCCCTGACATCCAAAGCCCCATTACCCCATCACCCTACCCCTTCCTCAATGACCCTTTCCACCGTTTCTACCCAAACCCTCCGCTACGCCTATTTTCCCGGCTGCGTCGCCCAGGGAGCCTGCCGAGAACTGTATCAATCCACCCAAGCGCTGACCCGCGCCCTGGGCATTGAGTTAGTCGAGCTAAAAAAGGCTTCCTGCTGCGGCTCCGGCACGTTCAAAGAAGATTCCCAACTGCTGGAAGACACCGTAAACGCCCGCAACATTGCCCTGGCTGAAGAACTGAACCTGCCGCTGCTGACCCATTGCAGCACTTGCCAGGGCGTGATTGGGCATGTGGACGAGCGGCTGAAGCACGCCAAAGAAGAGGATGCAGCCTATTTCGACCAGGTGAACGGGCTGCTGAAGCAAGAGGGCTGCTCGCCCTACAAGGGCACCAGCGAAGTGAAGCATCTGCTGTGGGCGCTGGTCGGCGACTTTGGGCTGGAAGAGTTGCAGCGGCGGGTGACGCGCAAGCTGTCGGGGCTAAAGTGTGCGGCATTTTATGGCTGCTATCTGCTGCGGGCGCAGGATCATCTGGTCTACGACGATCCGTATAATCCCCAGTCGATGGAAAACGTGTTTCGGGCGGTCGGCTCAGAACCTGTGTTTTATCGGGGACGGACGCAGTGCTGCGGCTGGCCGCTGTCGAGCTACGCCACCGAAACTTCTTTCAAGATGGCAGGTGGGCACATTCTGGAGGCGATCGCCGCTGGAGCCGACTGCCTCGTGACACCTTGCCCGCTGTGCCACCTCAACCTCGATTCGCGCCAGCCAGAGGTGCAGCAGGTCATTGGCGAAACCTTGGGGCTGCCCGTGCTGCACTTGCCGCAGTTGGTGGCGCTGGCGCTGGGCATCGGTCCCAAGGAGTTGGGGTTGGAACGTCATGTGGTTTCGACTCGTCCCGTGCTGGAGAAGTTAGGGATTAGGGGTTAGGGAGCAGGCATCAGGAGGTGAGGCGGAATGACGGAGGCAAATTCGCGGGGGAATGCTGCGGGCAATTTTCTGCACAGCCTGTCGCTGCTGCTGAGCGGCGGGGTGATGGCGGCGGGGCTAGCAGTGGGCGTGGGGCTGTGGCAGGGGGGCGATCGCTTCTTGACGCAGCTTCGAGCGTTTTTCACGGTGCAGCAGCCCGCCCCGCAGGTGGATGTGCAGTCCCTCGTGGTGCAGCAAGTGCGGACGATGAGCGAACTGACGACGGCGGTGTTTGGGATGCAGGCCGTGGTGCCCACCAGCCGCGATCGCACGTTTGGCGGCTATACCATCGGCAGAACCACGCTGCTCTACATTGCCTATGGCGAAGTGCGGGCGGGCATTGACCTGTCGCAGATTTCGCCCACCGATGTGCAGGTGGTGGGAGAGACAGTGACCCTGCGCCTGCCGCCGCCGCGCATCCTGGACAGCAAGATCGACGTGACCCGCTCGCAAGTTTACGACTACGATCGCGGCTTTTTGGGACTGGGGCCCGACGTTGCGCCGGAGCTTCAGGATCTGGCTCAGCGGCAAACCCTCCAGGAAATCATTGCGGCGGCCTGTAGCCAGGGCATTTTGCAAACGGCGAGCGATCGCGCTCAAATCGCCATTACCCAACTCCTCAGCACCGCAGGCTATCAGATCACGGTTCAGCCCCAGCCGCCCGCCCCCGACGCTTGCCCCGCTGCCACTGTGCCCGCAGGCGACCCCACAAGCCAGCCCGTCTCGCCCTCGCAGTCACCCACCATCAGTAACACGCCCGGAGCCGCGATGAACCCTGCCCCAGCAAGTCCAACCCCGGTCAATGCTGCACCGCTGCGATCGCCGCTAAACCTGCCAACCCCAAACCCAGTGCCCCCCAACTCGCCCTCGCAAAATAACTCGCCCGAACTGCCAGGGCCAGTCGGCAGCCGCCAACGTATGACCTTGCCGCTTGTCTGACTCTCTAGCGACAGAAATGCTCGACGCAGCGCACGAAGATTTCCACGCCCAGCCCCAGCGCCGTTTCGTCGAAATCGAAGCGGGGATGGTGGTGCGGGTAGGCCAGCCCCCGGTCGATGTTGGCGGAGCCGAGGAAGAAATAGCAGCCGGGGACTTCCTGCAAGAAAAATGACATATCTTCGCCGCCCATCGTCTGGCAGTCGGGCACTACGCCAGCGGGCGTTTCCACCACGTCTTCAGCAACCGAGCGGATCAGGTGGGCGATCGCCCCATCGTTGATGACGGGCGGATAAAGGCGATGATACTTGAACTCGTAAGTCGCGCCGTGGCTCTGGCAGGTGCCCGCGATAATCTCTTCAATGCGGCGATCGAAAAAGTTCGCCAGCGCTGGGTCGAAATAGCGCACCGTGCCCCGCAGGTAGGCGCTGTCGGCGATCACGTTGCTGGCTTTGCCCGCCTCAAATTTGCCCACCGTCACCACGCCCGATTGCAGCGGGTCAAGATTTCGCGCCACGATGGTTTGCAGCGCCGTCACCACCTGCGCCCCCACCAGGATCGAATCCACCGTCTGATGCGGCATCGCGCCGTGGCCGCCGCGCCCGTGAATCGTGCATTCAAACAGTTCCACCGCCGCCATCATCGCTCCGGCGCGGATGCCCACCTGGCCCAACGGCAGATTGTTCCACAGGTGCAGCCCGATGATCGCGTCCACGTCGGGATTTTTCAGCACGCCTGCCGCCACCATCGGCTGCGCGCCGCCGGGCCCTTCCTCCGCTGGCTGAAAGATAAACTTGACCGTGCCCGCAAAGTCCCGATGCTGGGATAGATAATAGGCCGTGCCAAGGGCGATCGCCACATGCCCATCGTGCCCGCAGGCGTGCATCCGCCCGTCGTGCTGCGAGCGATAGTCCACCTCGTTTTCTTCCTGAATCGGCAGCGCGTCCATGTCGGCACGGATGGCTAACACTGGCCCGGGGCGATCGCCCTTTACCAGCGCCACAATCCCCGTTTGCGCCACTCCTGTTTCATGCTCAATGCCCCACTCGCGCAGCTTGGCGGCGATAAAATCCGCCGTGAACTGCTCCTGAAAGCCTAGTTCCGGTCGCTGATGGAGCTGTCGCCGCCACACCGAAAGCTGCGGCTGCAAGGCGCGGATCTGGAGCCGGATGCGAGAGGTATCAACCGAAGGCGAGGCAGTGACAGTGAAAACCATTGTAGTTAGGGGTTAGAGGTTGGGGGTTAGGGGTTAGGCGCGTCCCTTCACATAATCCATGATTACAAATCTTCTTAATCTCACCCCATCACCCCATCACCCCATCACTCCATCACTCCCTCTCACTCCCGAAGACTGTGCAAAATCTCCCGCTTGAGGCTGAGAAACTCCGGAGACAGCTTCAGATCCAGATCGCGCTGTTCAGGCAGGTCGATGGGGACTTCTTGCTTCAGGCGGCCGGGGCGGCTGCTCATGACGTGGACGCGCTGCGAGAGGTAGATGGCTTCTTCGACATCGTGGGTGATCATGAGTACGGTGATGTGGGTCTGCTGCCAGAGGTCTTGCAGAAATTGCTGCATCTGCTCTTTGGTCTGAGCATCCAGTGCGCCGAAGGGTTCGTCCATTAGCAGCACTTCGGGTTCAGTAGCCAGGGCGCGGGCGATCGCCACTCGCTGCTTCATGCCGCCGGAAAGCTGCTTGGGATAGGCCCCAGCAAACTGCGTCAGCCCGACGGTGTGGAGATAGTAGGCAACGCGCTCTTGCTGCTGCGCTTTGGGCATGTTTTGCAGTTGCAGCCCAAAGGCAACGTTTTGCGCCACGGTTAGCCAGGGATAGAGCGTGTAGCTCTGGAACACCATGCCCCGGTCGGCTCCCGGCCCCGGCACCACCTGCCCATCCACCCGCACTTCACCACTGGAAGGCGGCACCAGCCCCGCCACAATGTTTAGCAGGGTAGACTTGCCGCAGCCCGACGACCCCACCAGACAGACAAATTCACGCGGAAAAATTTCCAGGTTGATGTCGTCCAACACCTGAAGCAGTTTGCCCTGTGCCCGATAGAACTTGGACACCTGGCACACTTCAAGCTTGGGCAACGCGGCGGATTCAGCAGCAAAATCAGGCATGGAGGGCGATCGCCAAAGGCTTCAGCACAAGGAGAATTGCCCAAAGTATAGCCTCCGCCCCCGCCCCGTTTGGTACTTTAGGTGTCAGGGTAAAGGCTTAGGCTGCGGGAGCGACAGTCCCAAAACCCAAAATCCCAAACCCAAAATCCCAAACCCCCTATTCTCTATGACCGCACTCCCCGATCCCCCATTTGCGCCTGCGCCCAAACAATACCTCCAGCCCTCCGTCTTCTGGGGCATTCGTCAGGACTTTCCAAAACGGCTAGCGCTGCTGCTGATTGGGCTGGCGCTGGGGGTGCCGCTGCTGCTGTGGGCGATCGCCAGCTACGGCGGCTGGGTGCGCCCCATATTTCTACCCACTCCAACGGCAGTGGTGCAGGCTGGCCTTGCACTGATTCAAGAGGGACTGGTGCGCGATGTGCTGGCAAGCTGCGGGCGGGTGCTGGGGGGCTTTTTGCTGGCGGCGCTGGTCGGCGTGCCAATGGGCATTCTCATGGGCACGTTTAACAGCATGGAGAGCCTGTTTGCGCCGCTAGTGGGCACGGTGCGCTACATGCCTGTGGTTGCCTTTGTGCCGCTGATTGTGATTTGGGTGGGGCTGGGGGAATGGTCGAAGGTGCTGATTATTTTTCTGGGCGTGGTGCTTTACAACGCCATCATGGTGGCAGATGCCGTCAAGTTTATCCCCAATGAGATGATCAACGTTGCCTACACGCTGGGTGCAAATCGGCGCGATGTTCTGTTTAAGGTGATTTTGCCTGCCACTTTTCCGAGCGTGCTGGATACACTGCGGGTAAATATTTCTGGCGCATGGAACTATCTGGTCATCGCAGAACTGGTGGCCGCGCAGAGCGGGCTGGGCTTTCGCATCGTGCAGTCGCAGCGCTTTCTGCAAACTGACAAGGTGCTGTTTTGCATTGCCATCATCGGCGGCATCGGGCTACTGCTGGACTACACGCTGCGGGCAATCTCGCGCCGCCTCACGCCCTGGGCAGACCAGACGCGCTGAGCTATACAAAACCGCTGTTTCTAGCGATAGCAAGAGGGCTTGCCATTTCCTCTATCGCAATCATTAGGAAATCTTCAGATGGAATGACGGGCGATCGCCCCTCGGATTCTTGACGGCATCTTGAAGTTAATGGACACTAACAACAAGAGTCATTACTATCCCTTCTACAACGTTTAGTTACGGTTTATCTCTAATTGACTCAATACGTTTCCTTGAGTTTGACCCAGGTCTTCAAAAGATTCCTTGGTTCAGGTTTCAGGGGACTGCTGAAAGCCTGGGGTCATGGAAGGCTTTGTCGTTTTAAGAAGCCTCTGGGTTTAGTTGAGGTTGCAGAGCGGTGAGGCGCTTCTGAGGTGATTTTGAGGCAGGTGTTGAGTAGTGGGTATAGGTTTTGGCTCAGACATCCGTTCGATTTAGGGTTGACTGAACGCATGGAAACGCTGGAATTCATCATCTATCCCGACGGTCGCGTGCAGGAAAAAGTGACAGGCATTGTGGGTGCTTCCTGCGCCGAGGTCACTGCTGCGATTGAAGCGCAGTTGGGGCAGGTGCTGAGCCAAGAGCCAACTTCTGAGTTTTTTGCACAGCCGAATACAGTCTCTTCGACCCAATCGCAGTCAGCCTTCAGCGAGTGGTAGGCTGAGTTTTTCACTCCAACTTGCCGATCTTTGAGAGTTTCATCACTGTCGCTCCGCTCCTTTTGTTCTTTGGTTTAGTTAGAAAACTCATGTCACACTTTAGCCAAATCAAAACTCAAATCCGCGATTTAACCTCTCTCCAGCAAGCCCTGACCGATCTGGGCGTAGAGTGGAAGGCTGGCCCCCAGCCCGTGCGGGGCTATCGCGGACAAACCCACCAAGCTGAGGTCGTCATCGAGCAGGACAACGGCTACGATGTTGGCTTTAGCTGGAACGGTCAGGAATATGCGCTGGTGTCTGACCTGCAATATTGGCAGCAGCCCCTATCGGTCGATGGCTTTCTGCGCCGCGTGACTCAGCGCTACGCCTATCACACGGTGGTCAAGGAAACGACCCGCCAAGGCTTCCAGGTAGCCGAAGAGCAGCGCCAGTCCGACGGCTCGATCCGGCTGGTAGTGCAACGCTGGAGTGCCTAGATTTTCGAGCGATTCGCAGGACTATGAGGGGTCAGCCAGAGCGCTGACCTTTTGCGTATCTTTGTGCCCTTTAAAGTATTTTGAAGTGCAGTTTCATAGAAAAGCAGGTTAGGCCCGATTGGGGCGATCGCCCTGTTGCGCTGACCGAACCGAGGTGATGTGTGATATGGACGAATTCTCTTCCTCAAATCCGCTGTGGGATTCGGCAGAACCGACTGGACTGGAGCCAGAACTGGGCGGCGACTGGCGCGACTCGCCTGATCGCACGGGCTTCGAGCCAGAACTGGGTGGTGCAGTTCGCCAAAAGGGGGTGTACGTGGATGAAGTCACCTGTATTGGCTGCAAACACTGTGCCCACGTTGCCCGCAATACTTTCTTCATCGAGCCAGATTATGGGCGATCGCGCGTTATCCGCCAAGACGGTGACCTGGAGGAGGTCATCCAGGAAGCGATCGACACCTGCCCGGTGGACTGCATTCACTGGGTCGATTACACCGAACTCAAAAAGCTGGAAGAGGAGCGCCAGTATCAGGTGATTCCCGTCGCAGGCTTTCCGGTCGATCGCTCCCTGATTGCGGCAAATATGCGGCGGAAGCGGGCCGCGGCAAAACGACGAAAGGCAGAGTGACCGGGATGATCGTGGGAGATAGCTGAGGATAGCTGGGGATAGCCGGGAGATGGTAGGTAGCGATCGCCCCACCGCTCCAGCCCGATCACATCAAATTCAGCGGATCGACATCAATCGTCAAGCTGACACTCGTCGGGACGTGCGATCGCAGCGCTTTGAGCATGTCGCGCTCTGCATCCGAAAAGGTGTCGGCTTTCAGCAAAATCTGCCAGCGGTAGCGGTTGGCCACGCGGGCGATCGCCGCTGGGGCCGGCCCCAGCAATTCCGCCTGGGGAATCTGCCGAGCGAGTTGAGCCGCCAGAGTTTCTGCGGTGCGCTTGACGGCGGCATTATCCAGACCGCTAAGCCGCAGCAACACCAGTGACCGATAGGGCGGATAGCCCAAGCTCTGGCGGTGGGCCAGCTCTTGCTCGGCAAAGGGTTCGTACTGCTGTCCCTGCACAGCCTGAATCACCGGATGCTCTGGCGAGTAGGTCTGCACAATCACCCGCCCCGCTTCGCGGCCGCGCCCTGCCCGCCCCGCCACCTGAAGCAGCATTTGAAACGCCCGCTCGCTGGCGCGGTAGTCTGCCAGGTGCAGCAGCCCGTCTGCCGCCACCACGCCCACCAGCGTCACCTGGGGCAGGTCGATGCCTTTGGTTAGCATTTGCGTCCCCACCAGCAAATCCGCCTCGCCTTGAGCAAAGCGGGTGAGGAGGGCCCGATGGCTGCCTTTGGCGCGGGTGGTGTCGCTGTCAAACCGCAGGCAGCGCAGGTCGGGCAGTTCGCGGGCGAGTTCCTGTACGACGCGCTGAGAGCCGCTGCCAAAGTGTTTCAGGTAGGGCGATTCGCACGCTGGGCAGCGCTCGGGGTGGGTTTGCCCATAGCCGCAATAGTGGCATCGCAACGATTCGTAGCCTTCTGCCTGCACCTGGTGATAGGTCAGCGAGATGTCGCAGTGGGGGCAGGTCATGACGTGGCCGCAACTCCGGCAGGAGACAAAGGTGCTGTGCCCCCGCCGATGGATGAATAAAATGCCCTGTCGTCGCTGCGATCGCAGTTCCATGAGCGCCTCTTGGAGCGATCGGCTAAAGATCGATCGGTTGCCCTGCTGAAGCTCGCGGCGCATGTCTACCACCTCGATGGGAGGCATCGGACGGGCGTGGATGCGCTGGGGAAGCGAGAGGGTGAGCAAGGGAACGGGAGAGGGAACGGAAGCGCGGGCGGCCCAGGTGTCGAGGGCGGGGGTGGCAGAGCCGAGGAGCAGGGGGCAGTTGACCTGCTGGGCCCGCCACTGGGCGACCGTGCGGGCGTGATAGCAAGGAGCGGGCTGGTCTTGCTTGAAGGTGGAGTCGTGTTCTTCGTCGAGGACGATCAGCCCCAGGTAGGGCAGCGGCGCAAAGACGGCGGAGCGCGTGCCGATGACAATTTGCGGCTCACCGCTGAGCATTTGTCGCCAGGTGTCGTAGCGTTCACCGTCGGACAGGGCGCTGTGATAGACTCGCACGGCTTCGCCAAACCGCGCCCGAAAGCGATCCGTCAGTTGAGGCGTTAGCCCAATTTCGGGCACCAGCACTAGGGCAGACTGGCCGCGGGCCAGCACTGGGGCGATCGCCCTCGCATAGACTTCCGTCTTGCCCGACCCGGTGACACCATGCAGCAAGACGGGCTGAAACTGCTGGAGCGTTGTGAGGGCCGCCAGTGCCTTTGCTTGGTCTGGGGTCAGTTCTGCGGGGCCTGCGCCAACCCCCGCGACTGCCCCGCCCGCTTCCGCCCTCAGCACCTCTCGCGGCTGGATTTCCACCCACCCTTTTTGAGCCAGCCCCTTGACCACCGAGGAACTAACCTGGCAGCGTTGCAGCAGGTCTTGGAGCCACAGCTCACCGCTGCTGCGCTTCAGCACCTCCACCACCTCTCGCTGGCGGGGGCTGAGGTCTGCGCCATCGGGATGCACCAGCGTTACTGCCTGCCGCAGTTTAGGACGCACGGGCGCAGGCGGCTCTAGATAGCTCTCCACCCAGCCCCGCGCCAGCAGTTCTTGCAGCCCAGCCCGCGCCCCCTTCACCTGCCGCTGCAAAAACTGCCAGGTATAGTCGCCCGATTTCTGAGCCTGGAGCTTGCTTAAAAGCTGCTGCGCTGCGGGATGAAAACAGTTGGGCGCCTCCGGCAGCGCGTCCCGATTCAAACGAATTCGGCGCTGCGATCGCCCCAGCAGACCTGGCGGCAGCGCCGTCCGCACCACCTGAATCAGCGGTGTGCAGTAGTACTGCGCGACTCGTTGCAGCAGTTCCCAATACCCCGCTGGAAAAAAGCTGCGGCAGACGACCTCTTCTATGGGCCGAATTGCTGCTGCGTCTAAGCTGGCCGGAAGCTCAGTTACCAGGCGAATGGCGATCGCCCCCAGTTGCCGCCCGCCAAAGGGCACGCTCAAAATATCTCCAGGCGCAACCGCTATCCCTGGCGGCAGTCGATAGGTATAGAGTTCCTGCGCTCCTGGACAATCGACCAGCGCCTCGACCCAGCGGGCATCACCCTCCGCCGGTCGATAGGCAGCCCTTCCTTCCGCCACACTAGGGGCTGCCTGTCGCGGGTCGAGCGACTCTAGAGGATTTGCAAACGTTGGGAGCATGGAAACCGGAAATGCGGCGGGGTCTGACCAGTGGAATAGATGCTGTTTTCAAATGCTTTTCTCACTATAGACCCTCTATTTGCCAGGTCTACCTAAAACCGAGAGGAGCCGCCTTCGCCCACTACAGCTGTCACTTTGGGGCGGATTCTATCGCTTGCGAGTCCACTCAGGTCATAAAAACCGAGTTTTTAAGTCTTGAAATTCCGCCTTTTTCTGGAAAAAATCTGGAAATTCTGGATAAAAACACGTCTCAGATCCGCCCAGATCGATCTAGATCGATCCAGATCGATCCAGATCGATCTAGATCGGTTTTAGATCAACAAGCGCTTTGATCGATTTGATTTGTAACAAAATAATGAGCGCCAGACACCTCACTCGGAGTTGATGATCTGCGCTCAGATTTATTGCTCAGAGGAGCGATGATCGACTCTAAAATTGCTCAAACGATCGCCCTGAAAGGGCTGGCGATCGCCGACAGTTAGAGACTCGATTGCCCAACCGAAACCAAAAGCCTCCTTGAGTTAGCTGTTAGTGGACAAGTTGGAAGTGAAATGTTAAAAATGTCTTGCAAACTGACAGGAATTTAGGATATAAACCTGGACAAATCCCAAGTTTTAGATCAACATTATCGAAATGATCTCTCCTAATTTTTCGATTGAGGGATCTAAAGGTTAGAGAGCGGCTTCTCAGAACGACCGCTTGTGAAGTCTTTTCTCTGATTCAGGGCAGGGTGAACCGCTAGATTTTTCGCGATCAATACCTCCGATGGGGGACTCGATCTAGAGGTCAATCTAACCAAAATGATCGCGCCGCTCAGCTCCCCCGCGTTGACCAGACCAAACCTGAAAGAAGACCTTGGAATGGTCAGAATACAGCCTTTTCAGCACAATCACTCCTCGTGTGAAGCTAGATTCTGTTGAACTCCCCCAGGAAACACAACGCTCATTTGAGAACCCGCACCCCAAAAACCACCCAATCACTCAAGTCGTTAGGATGAATCCCCCTATGGCAGCGCTATTTGACCCAAATTCTAAGCAGACGATCGACAGTGTCGCGATGGGATTAACTCGCGTCATAGAACTGGAAACCTGTCGAGACATGGGTGGATTCAGTCCGATCGAGATTCGAGTTCCGGCTCGCGAATCGCAGACGGGCGATCGCCGAGAAGACGATCAGCCCAGCAATTTTCTGATCAACGTCTCTCGTCCGGAAACGGCTGGACGCTTGGATGGAGAAATCCTGTCGAAGCTGCTGGAGGTGTCTGCAACCGATGAGGAAGATGCTACCGATCAAGAGACGGATTTAGACATTACGCCTGAGTCCGATCTAGACGCAGCCTTTCTGAGTGAATTTTCTGATATCGAATCGTCAGAAGATGAGGGTGGCGATGATCTGGCCACGGATGATGAAGATGTATTTGAACCGGACGTACATCGAGAATTTGATGAAGAATTAACAGCGGCCTACGCGCCTGGATACCGGAAGACCAATTCTGACGATGCGGTAGGCGCATTCTTTAAAGAAATGGCTCGCTATCCGCTGCTGAAGCCTGGTGAAGAAATCGAGCTGGCCCGCCAGGTGAAGTTCCTGGCTGAAGTAGAAGCGGTGCGCGATCGCCTCAAAGCCTCGCTCCAGCGCACCCCCACCAAGTCCGAAGTGGCCCAGGAGTTCGGCCTGAGCGATCGCCAGTTGGATCACCGGATGCACCGCAGCCGCACCGCCAAGCGCAAGATGATTCGCTCCAACCTGCGGCTGGTTGTTTCCATTGCCAAACGCTATCTCAATCGCGGCGTACCGTTCCTGGATTTAATTCAGGAAGGCGCACTGGGGCTAAACCGCGCCACCGAAAAGTTTGACCCCGATAAGGGCTACAAGTTTTCGACCTATGCCTACTGGTGGATTCGCCAAGGCATCACGCGCACCATCGCCAACGATGCCCGCACGATTCGTTTGCCGATTCACATTGTCGAAAAGCTGAACAAGCTGAAAAAGGCCCACCGGGAACTGCGTCGTGACCTCAACCGCAACCCGACGGAAGCCGAACTGGCCGCCGCGCTGGATATTCCTGTGGATCAACTCCGCAACTTGCAGCAAGTCCGGCGGCGATCGCTCTCGCTCAACCACCGCGTCGGCAAGGGCGAAGACACTGAGCTTATGGAGCTCCTCGAAGACAGCAGCACCCAGTCGCCCGAAGCCAAGATGAACGAAACCATGCTGCGTCAGGAAATCTACACGGTGCTGTCGGATGTGCTGTCCGAGCGCGAGAGGGAAATCATCTCCCTACGCTATGGCCTGCTGACGGGCGAAACCCACACCCTGGAAGAAGTCGGCATCTTGTTTGACCTGTCGCGGGAGCGCGTCCGCCAGATTCAGACCAAAGCCATGCGGAAACTGCGCCGTCCCCAAGTAGCGGCCCGGCTGAAGGGGTGGCTCCGGTAATGTTCAACATCCGCCTCGCCACGCCCGCCGATGCGCCCGCCGTGTTTGAACTCATTCTGGCGCTGGCAGAATACGAAAAGCTGACCCATGAGGTGGTCGGCAACGTAGACCTGCTGGCTGAGCATCTAGGCGGTGACCGCCCGCTTGTGGAAGCGCTGCTGGCGGAGGTCAATCAGCAAACCGTCGGCTTTGCGCTGTTTTTCAGCAATTACTCCACATTTTTGACCCAGCCCGGAATTTATCTGGAAGATCTGTTCGTGCGACCTGAGCATCGCGGTCAGGGCATTGGCAAAGCACTCCTGTCTACCCTGGCAAAACTAGCCCTAGAGCGGGGCTGTGGGCGGCTGGAATGGAACGTGCTGGACTGGAACGAACCCGCGATCGCCTTTTATGAGCGCATGGGAGCCAAGATCCTGCCGGACTGGCGCACCTGCCGGGTTACAGGCGGGGCGATCGCCCAACTTGCCAACCTGGGCCAATCTCCCTCGTTTCCTCTTTAACCTCGTTTCCTATTTAGTATCTATATTCTTTAATATCTATATCTCCCCATCTCCCCTTCGCTCAATCCTGCTTTTAAAACTGAGGGTTCCATCATGGCGAAAACAATTTGGGTCAACGAGCAAATCGATCCCTCCGGCCTGGTCTACACCTGCATCGCCTGCTGCGACCAAACCCAGGCGCAAGAATGCCACCACTCCTTTGAAAGCAACCTCACGCCAGAGCAAAAAGCCTCCGGCTGGATCGCCCGCCTCCGCACCGTAGACACCTGGGAAGACGTGCCCGTCAACGCGCTCAAGCTGGATTAGCCCCAAATTCGGGCAATCCAAAATCGAAAATCCAAAATTGCGAATCGAGACGGGTCTCAATAAGTCTCTATAAATTGCTGCGATCTGCCGCTAGCGTTCGCCCGTATGGTTGCCAGACCGCACAATCAGATAGCTAATCGCCAGCGCAAAAATGGCTGCCCCTAGACCGATCAGGTCTAGCCCACCGGCCTGCTTGGAATCAAAAATAATGATTTTTCGCGCCACCGCGGTCAGCGAAGTCACAATCACTAGCTCAAGCTGCACCCGCGCCGTCTGCTTTTCCAGATAGGCGGTGATGTTTTCCAGCACTTCCAGCGCAATCAGCACATTTAGAAACAGCCCAAAAATCTCGATCAGCGTCGTGGTGAAGAAGCCGTAGGGCGGATTCGATAGCTCCGTTGCCAGGAATCGGGCCAAGTCGGCGATCGCCACCACTAGCACCACAATCATCGCCAGCGATAGCAGCTTGGCAATTAGCACCTCAAACCCCTTCAGAAAGCCCAAAAAGCTTTCATCGCTGAGGTTCTTAGCCGTTCGTCGCGTTAGCGATCGGAGAAAATTTCGGAACGTCGCCATAAGCAGGTGAAGGATAAAATTCCGGGGACAGAAGCGAGCCAGAGCATCAAGCCCGCAAAAGTGCTAGAAGCCGCCGATAGCCCTCAAAGCAGGATTCCAGTCCAAGTTTCACCATCCTGAACAGCGCGAATCAGCTAAACGGGCCAACCCAAGGGGGTCAGCAGTGGGAAAATTGTCCCGAAACTGTAAAGATTTCGTTACAAACTGCAAAGCCGCGCCATCATATTGAGTGGACTCGTTAGCAATCAAGCAAACTCACGCTAGAGCAGGTCTGGTTTCCATGCAAAACCGTGCAAAAGTCCAGATTTCGTTACAAACAAGGGTGAATATTTACCAAACTTAACAATCCTGGGCTATCCTAGATAGGTAGGCATAAATTCTTAGCAACTTCAATATCGACCTCATGATATCAGCTTGGTCTGTAGAGGAGAAGGTGACTGGAGCCACGAAGAGTCGTAAGCTGCACGCCCCAAGAGGATGGTCATTCATAATCCCCAAAAGCTGGGTTAAACGGATGGCTGCCCTTCTCTGCCTCTCACTTCAGAATTGGGCATCCCATTTCACAGGCTAAGCGCGGGCTACGACTGGTTAACACGCCGGACTCTTTAAATCCCTTCCTGTAGCTCGAAATCCCTTCATACCGCAGTCTTTGGGTAAGCTCCCATGATGAGTACTCAATTTCCTTGGCTGACCGCTCTCATCCTGTTTCCGCTGGTCGCGTCCTTGCCGATTCCGCTCCTACCCAACAAGTTCGGCAAGACCGTCCGCTGGTACTCTCTCAGCGTTGGATTAGCTGAGTTTTCGCTGATGATCTACGCCTTCTGGAAGCACTACGACCTCCAGAACTCTGCTTATCAACTGGTCGAAGATTACAACTGGATTCCCCAGATCGGGCTGCACTGGTCACTTGCGGTCGATGGGCTGTCGATGCCGCTGGTGCTGCTGTCGGGCCTGGTGACCACGCTGGCGATCCTTGCCTCCTGGCAGATTAAGAACAAACCGCGCCTGTTCTATGTGCTGATGCTGGTGATGTATAGCGCCCAGATTGGCGTGTTCACGGCTCAAGATGCGCTGCTGTTCTTCTTGATGTGGGAATTGGAACTGGTGCCCGTGTACCTGTTAATTGCCAACTGGGGCGGCCAGCGGCGCATGTATGCAGCGACCAAGTTCGTTCTCTACACGGCGGCTGGCTCGATCTTCATTCTGGTGGCAGCCTTGGCGATGGCTTTTTACGGCGGCGACTTTACCTTCAACCTAGCGGAGTTGGGTCTAAAGGATTACTCTCTGAGCTTTGAGCTGCTCATGTACGGGGCGCTGCTAGTAGCCTTTGGCATGAAGTTGCCGATCTTCCCGCTGCATACTTGGCTGCCGGATGCCCACAGCGAAGCGCCCGCGCCTGTGTCGATGGTGCTGGCTGGCGTGCTGCTAAAGATGGCAGGCTACGCGCTGATCCGCTTTAATATCGAAATGTTGCCCAATGCCCATGCCTACTTTGCGCCGATTTTGGCGGTGCTGGGCGTGGTTAATATTATCTATGCGTCGCTGACGGCGTTTGCTCAGAACAACCTGAAGCGGCGGATGGCATATTCTTCTATCGCCCACATGGGATTTGTTCTGATTGGGATTGCCGCCTTCACCGACCTGGGCATGAGCGGCGCACTGTTACAGATGGTATCTCACGGGCTAATTGCGGCGGCGCTGTTCTTCCTGTCGGGAGTGACCTACGAGCGGACGCATACGCTGATGATGGACAAGCTGGGCGGCATGGCCAAGCAAATGCCAACGACCTTTGCGCTGTTTACGGCTGGTTCGATGGCCTCGCTGGCGCTGCCAGGCATGAGCGGCTTTGTGGGCGAACTGACAATTTTCCTGGGATTCTCCAGCAGCGAAGCCTACAGCCCTGCCTTTAAGGCCGTGATTGTGATGCTGGCGGCGGTGGGCGTGATTTTGTCGCCGATTTACCTGCTGTCGATGCTGCGGGCTGTGTTTTATGGCGCTGAAAGCAAGGACTTGGCTGGGATTACGCTGACGGATGCGAAGCCTAGAGAAGCGTTTATCGCGCTGTGCCTGTTGGTGCCGATTATCGGGATTGGCGTGTATCCCAAGCTGGCGACCCAGACCTACGACGCAAAAACGGTGGCAGTTGTCTCCCAGGCGCGGCAGGTGTTACCGATGGTGGCCCAGCAGCCCTGGCTGGATCTGAAGGTGCCCTTTGCTGCGCCGATGATCGTGGGCACAGAAGCGAAAGATTTGGCTGCTGCGATGAAGTAGCGGCGGCCGACAAGTTTCATCCAGGGACGATCGCCCTCGATCATACCTGGGTGATGCGATCGAAGCGAATGGCTAGGAGGGAGGTGACTCCCTCTTTTTTTGTTTTTATCCTGTGTCTAGCGACCACTTAACCATTTGATAATGAGTCATGTAGGTTCCCTTAACCAGGGGATCTGGAGAGTTCGAGTATTCTGACAGAGAGCGGGATAAATCTGACCTGAAGGCAAGTGAGATGGCAGCGCTGATTGACTTGGTAATGAAAGGTGGCCCCGTGATGATCCCGATTGTGGGATTTTCGGTGGCGACGGTTGCCTGTGGGCTAGAGCGAGCTTGGTATTGGTATCGGCTGCTGACTCAGGAAAATCAGGTGGTGCAGGATGTGCTAGAAGCCGCCCGCCACGATTTAGCCGAGGCCGAGGCGATCGCCGAACAGTCCCAGGATGTTCCGATTGGGCGCTTTTTGCTGGCTCCGCTGCGGCTGCGGCAGCCCTCTCCCGAAACCTTTCGGCTGGCAATGGAGGCAGCGGGCGATCGCGAGTTTGCCGAAATGCGAAAAGGCGACAAGCTTCTGGAAACCACCATTGCTGTGTCGCCGCTGTTGGGGCTGCTGGGTACGGTGACGGGACTGATTAACACCTTCAATAACCTGAATATTGGCGGCGGGGGCGGCGAAGGCACGTCGGCTCAGGCAACCCGCGCGGCGGCAGGGATCGGGGAAGCGCTGATCACGACGGCGGCGGGAATGGTGGTTGCCATTATGGCGCTGCTGATTTTTCGGCTGCTGGTGTCGCTTCAGGCGCGGCAGATGGACTATTTCTCGGCGGCGGGCAGTGAGCTAGAGCTAATCTATCGCCAGTTCTGGGATGAGTCGGAACTGGAGGACGAAGAAGTGCTGGAGGCGATCGCCCCTAGCGGTCGCAACCCCCTCGGCATTGAGCGACGCTAGGACAGGGCAGCGAGGGCAACCATGCGGTTCAAACAGCGCTCCTACGGCACACCACCGCCCATCAACCTCACGCCCATGCTCAACGTGATGATGGGCATCCTGGCGTTTTTCGTCATGATTACCATGCTGCTTTCCGAAGAGCAGGGCGTTTCCATCATCCTGCCGCCCGGAGACAACACACCGCCACCCACCGAGCCAGAGGAGCCGCCGGAGCCGCTGCTAGTCACGCTGACGGCTCAGCGGCAGTTGTTAATCGAGGGTGAACCCGTCCCTGGAAACCAGTGGCAGGGGCCTGTGCAGGTCTACTTGCGGGCAAACCCTAAGGGATTCGTGATTTTACAAGCCGATCGCCGCTTGCCCTACGAGCAGGTCGTGCAAACCCTGGCGGAGATGAAGCAAGTTGGGGGCGATCGCATTTCACTGTCGATCGATCCACCGAGTCCTTAGGGGAATTGGATTGCAAGGGGGAGGAGACGATGAAGTTCAATGGCCCGCAAAATCAACTTCCAGAGGTCGATTTGGTGCCCATGATGGACGTGCTGATGAGCGTCCTGACGTTTTTCATCATCATTTCTATGACGTTAACTGGGCAGCAAGTGATGAACATTGCCCCACCCGAAGCTGAAGGAGGCCGCAACCCGGCCGTATCAGACAGTGGCAAAAAAGTGCCAACCCTGATTGTCGGCCTTAATGCTCAGCGGCAGATAGTGATGAATAATGTGCCTGTCCCTGAAGCTCAAGTGATTACGAGCGTTCAAGACTTTTTGGTGAAGAACCCAACAGGCATTGTGATCCTCAAAGCCGACAAGAGTCTGACTTATAACGACGTAGCCAACGTATTGGAACTTTTGCGGGATATTGGGGGCGATCGCATCTCGCTGAGCGTCAGCAGCAGCTAATTAACGCTAATCAACGCTAATTGCAATTCATCATCGCCGAACCACCTACGCCGCGCGGATAGTTGCCACCGCCACCTGCTGCATTTCGCTCACAGTCGCAAAACAGCCCCGGTAGCCACTCTTCTAAGCCCCTCGCAATGCCCTCAATCGTTCCGCCGGAACCCGACATCAGGTTTTGCACATCCCGCGCCGTCCGCATCAGCCCCAGCCCGTCGATATGCAGCTCCCGCGTAGGGTAGTTTTCCAAAATTTCCAGCATCGAAACTCGGTTATCATCCGCCGCCGACAGCACCACTGCTGCTCGCATCGCTTGCAGGCTGGCCTCCGGGCTGTTGGGACTGATGATTTGCCCCAACTGATATAGCCCAAACTCACCCGGCAGCGAGTTCAGGATTTGATCAGCAAACTCCAGCGGCAAAGGCACTTGCTGAGTGAGGAGCGATTGCACAGTAGACGGTTTCACACCCGCCACATTCAGATACCAGCGCAGCTTGCGAGACGGCTGTCCGGTTTCTGCAAGCGTCTGAAACTCGGTAATCGAGAACGAACGGCTAAGCGGGCCAAAGTTGACCACTACAGACTCAGCAGCGCTAGCAGGCGCAGTAGCCCCAAGTACGCCCACTCCCAGCATCAGGGCAACACCTGCAAAAGCCCTCTGAACTGCATTCGACCCCCGCACCCGATCCAGGCGTGACATCCAAGCCATCATCCAACGCTCCTAAAGTTTGCCAAACGCTACTGACCCAGGCGCGGTAGCCTTCTAGCAGCTTGCCGACCAACGGGGGCAGGGTCTGCGGCCGCATCACAGTCACAAATCTGATTTTGCACGCTGCCTCGAATCAGATCAAAAAATGGCCCAAACCGCTCGACCAGAGAGGCTACCTCATTGTAGGTCTGCTGTAAGCCGCGCACGTCTACTTGCACCTCGTCTTCGGGGTACTTTTTCAAAACTTCTAGCAGAGAAATCCGGTTGTCGTCCTGGTAGGAGGCGATGAGCGCATCTCGTAGGGGCTGGGACGAGCTGCGACGGCTGCGGCTTTCGGTTCTCAAGACCTGCTCCAATCGCGACAGCACAAACTCACCCGTTCTGCCCCGTAGGGCTTGGCGAAACAGGCGATCGCTCACTTCCACTTCATGGGTCAGCGCTCGGCGGGCCTGGGTTTGCACTTCGGGACTGACCCCCAAAAACTCGCTGAGTTGGTCAGTGGCAATCCCCGTGCGGGCATAGATTTCCAGAACAGAAATGGGCACCCGCACCTGGGTTTGGTCAAAGATCAAGACGACACGCCTGGCCGCATGAGCAGGATTGGCGGTGGCCAGTGAAGCCAGCGCAACGCTGAGACCGAGCAGCAGGCGCATGCCCCAGCGGTGAAGCGGTGACGGGCGCTTGGAATGTGAAGCAGGAGGATAAAACTGCATAGCGGCTGTTGTGAATGTCGCGTGTACGGTCGCAATTGCTCTCGCGGTTTCTCTGACGATCGCACGACGGTCTATGTTTCAGCAAACTCCGGTAGGATGATAGCGGCAATTCTAAGCGATTCAAAATAGCGCTGTGAAAAGTAACACAGTAACCCTAGTCTAGTGAAAATGTGAAAAATGGCACTGCGAATCACACTGCTTAAATCACACTGCTTAAATCACACTGCTTAATCTTACTCGCTAACTGCCGCCAATTGACTAGCCTTTTGCGGGGGACGTTTGTATGGGACTGTCTATCATCCAGGTCGATGCTTTTACCTCGGTGCCCTTTACGGGAAATCCGGCTGCGGTGTGTGTGTTGTCTGCGCCCCAGTCAGACGAGTGGATGCAGGCGGTGGCCCGCGAGATGAACCTGTCGGAAACGGCATTTTTGATGCCAGAGGCAGATGGCTATCGGCTGCGCTGGTTTACGCCTGCGGTGGAAGTGGCGCTGTGTGGACACGCCACGCTGGCCAGCGCCCATGTGCTATGGAGCGAGGGATATTTGCCCGCAGGGGCGATCGCCCGATTTTACACCCTCAGCGGTCGGCTCACTGCCACTCAGCAGGGCGACTGGATTGAGCTAGATTTTCCGGCAACGCGGTGTACCCCCATCGACCCACCGGCGGGCCTGCTGGATGCGCTGGGCTTAGAACCAGGAACACAGGCGATCGCCGTGAGCAAAAACCAGTTTGATTACCTGGTTGAGGTTATATCTCCAGAGATCGTGCGTCAGCTTGCGCCGGATTTTACTCGCCTGCGGACATTGCCCGTGCGCGGCGTAATCGTCACAAGTCGCGCCGAAGTAGACTCCGAGTATGACTTTATCTCGCGCTTTTTTGCCCCCGGCTCTGGTGTGGATGAAGACCCGGTGACGGGTTCCGCCCACTGCGCCCTGGCTCCCTACTGGGGCGATCGCCTGAGTAAGGATACGTTTCTTGCCTATCAGGCTTCGGCACGGGGTGGCGTGGTGAAGGCCCGGCTGGCGGGCGATCGGGTGTTTTTGGGTGGGCAAGCAGTGACCGTGCTGCGGGGTGAGTTGGTTTAGAGTTAGCGGTCAGCTCTCAGGAATTGGGAGCTAATTTACTTCTTACGAATGGCGGCTAAATATCCTTCAGATTCTTTGATTCAATGAGGTGTCAGAAGCTGCGCTGTTCCGATGGCATTTCCAATGAATAATCTAATGCCTCAATTGCTTCTCTCTCAAATTGAGAACTTCTAATCTCGTCCAAATTAGCTGACATTATTGGTTGACACGAAAAGATTTTCAAAGCTATAGTTGCAGATGGCGATGAAAACATCGCAACTCAGCTATTGAATCACAATTCTTTCATTTTTCAAGGAGACCTTCAATGGAGGCTTCTGGCAGTAGTTGCTTTTTTGCAACACTTCAGGAAACCGCTCTGTCTGACAAAGACGCTGACCCTCACCCTGCGCGTGGTCTGGGGGCGATTAGTTTGGTGAATCTGCCTAAGGTGACTCTGGCTTAGAGTCCTAGGTTCATCTCCTGATCGCCACTGGGCACGGCGATTGTACTGATAAAGGAGATGAACGATGCGAAGCTTATGTAGTTTTCCCATTGGCTAGACTCCAAGGCCTGAACGGGCGTTAAGCCTCCTGCTCAAGCAGTCTGTTCTCCTTGTTGCGTTGCTGAAGGGCAAGTTTAGTTAGGAGATAGACAGGATAATAGTCTGTAAGACGTGTTAGCGCCAGCGCAACACACTAAAGTCTTGCGGAACGCTTCCTGTGGATATGTTTCGCAGCGCTCGACAGCATACTTTGTCTCTGTCTACCTGCTGCGGAATATCTTTCAGTTTATGCTGACCCAAACGGCATCTAATTGATGGCAGAAATCAAATGAGAGCGATTTCTGGTATTCAGCGAGATGTTATACAGCATTTTCTTGCGGGGTGAGGCACATGCTGCCCTCACGAGGCAAGGGCTTATTGACCATCCGTGTGCCTCACTAGCTTCAAAAACGCTGTAGATGGTTGGCAGGCGTGGGCTGTTTTCGACTGAAAACTTGCTATTTTCTTCAGCCTGAATGATCCGTTTGCACTGTCAATACGGGCTGTTTTTTCATGCCTTGAAGCTGAAAACTCAGCCTAGAAATTGGTTGATTTCTTTTGATTGATACGGGCTGGTATCGAAGTTTTTTTGAGCCATAGCCCTCTTGATTGATGAAGATTCAGTGGAGGGAGTGTCATGTTTGAAGTTTGTTTATCTTGTGCTGCTGCCGAAGCACTGATGGGGATCTGCCTGACCGAGGTGTTGGCGATTGCCCTAGGGCATGTGCTGATGGCTGCCTACGAACAGGCTGTGGAAGAGGGTGTTCGGCAGTTTTTCTCAAAAGTCTGAACGTCAATTTGAACCTAACTAATTTGCTTGATCCAGGAGGTGAGTCCAATGTTCGTGCTGTTTGAATTCGTTCTCGATCATGTCGATGATGTGCTGGCAATTGTTTGCGGGCAGTTTCTCAAGGTGCTGTTTGGTCGCTGGATCGACGGCTGGATGAAGCGTTCTGCTGCTCGCAAGGCTGTCCCGGATGAACAGCCCGGTGAACTTTGCCTGCTGCCTTCGGTTTGATCTGTTTCACCACAGAGACACAGATTCACCACAGAGACACAGAGGTCACTGAGGGATTGCTCTGTGTTCTCAGTGCCTCTGTGGTAAATACCCCAAGTTTTTTGAGTCATGTAACCAGTTGATTTGAACTATTTGAAAATCTATCCCTTGAGCGAGAGGAGGTGAGTCATGCGGAATACTCCTACCCCAGTTCGGCGTGGGCGGGGCAATGTTAACGATCGCGCTCTAGAAAGCGCTAAACTGTCGCTGCGTGCCCTGGAAGAAGCCGGAAATAATGTGGATCAGGTGTTGCACTCGCTAAGCAGCAGCCGTCAGGGCCTGACCGAAGCCGATGTGCGCGATCGCCTACGCAGGTATGGCAAGAACGAGGTCAGCCACGAAAAACCACCCACCTGGTACGCGCAATTGTTCAAAGCATTCAACAACCCCTTTGTCTGGATCTTGGTGGTGTTGGCGACTGTCTCTTATGTGCTGGACTACACCTTGGCTACCCCCGAAGATAGAAGCCTCAAAACTGTCATTATCTTATCTATCATGGTGCTGGTCAGCGGTTTCCTGCGGTTTTTCCAGGAATACCGCTCGACTCAAGCTGCTGAGAAACTGAAAGCTCTAGTCAGCACCACAGCAACGGTGATTCGTCGCGATCGCCTCGATGCCCCCGGATCTCGCCATGAGGTACCCCTGAGCGAGCTAGTTCCGGGCGATATTGTGGCGTTATCTGCCGGAGATATGATCCCCGCAGATGTGCGGCTATTGACCTCGAAGGATTTGTTCGTCAGCCAAGCCGTGCTGACGGGCGAGTCGCTGCCCGTAGAGAAGTACGACACCTTGGGCAGTGTGGTGGAAAAACGCGCTGATATACAGGTGGACTCCGATCACGTGAGTGCGCTGGATATTCCAACCATCTGCTTTATGGGCACCAATGTGGTCAGCGGCACGGCGACGGCGGTGGTGGTGTCCACGGGCGATCGCACCTACTTTGGCTCCCTAGCGAAAAACATCGTGGGCAAACGAGTCCTCACTAGTTTTGAGCGAGGAGTCAACCGGGTCAGCTACCTGCTGATTACCTTCATGGCGGTAATGGTGCCGATTGTCTTTTTGATTCAATTAGTGACCAAAGGTAATTTCCTGGATGCGCTGCTGTTTTCCCTATCCATCGCTGTAGGACTGACCCCTGAAATGCTCCCCATGATTGTGACCGCCAACTTGGCGCGGGGGGCAGTCGTCATGGCCAATCAAAAAGTGGTGGTGAAGCGCATCAACGCGATCCAGAACTTTGGTGCAATGGACATTCTCTGCACAGATAAAACTGGTACACTAACGCTGGATAAAATCATCCTGGAACGCCATGTGGATATTCATGGCTATGAAGATGATGAACCTCTGGAGTACGGTTATTTGAATAGCTACTACCAAACAGGCTTAAAAAACCTGCTGGATGTAGCGGTGCTGGAGCATGTCGAGTTAAAAACAACTCTCAAACCAGCAGAAAACTACGGCAAAGTGGATGAAATTCCCTTCGACTTTGTGCGTCGTCGCATGTCGGTGGTAGTGGAGCCGCAGACTGGTAGAGCAGAGGGCAAGCATATTCTGATCTGCAAAGGGGCCGTTGAGGAACTGTTCAATGTCTGCTCCCATGCCAAATATCAGGGCGAAATTGTCCCTATGAGCGACTTTGTGCGGATGGAAGGACTGCGGGTAACACAAAGCCTCAACGAAGACGGCTTTCGCGTGATTGCCGTAGCCTATAAGGAAATCCCCATTCCCCTGGATACGGTTCCCACCTATAGCACTAAGGATGAGTGTGACCTCATTCTGGTGGGTTATCTAGCGTTCCTTGATCCGCCCAAAGATAGTGCAATTGAGGCGATCGCCGCCCTGAAGGACAATGGCATCACCGTGAAAGTGATCACCGGTGACAACGATATCGTCACCCGCAAAGTCTGCAAAGAGGTGAACCTGGACGTTCAGGGCGTAATGGTGGGGAACCAGATCGAGCGAATGAGCGATGAAGCCCTCAAAGCCCAGCTAGACACCACCACCATCTTTGCCAAAGTCTCTCCCCTGCAAAAAGCCCGCATCATCCGTCTATTGCGGGAACAGGGGCACACCGTCGGCTACATGGGCGATGGCATTAACGATGCAGCAGCCCTGCGGGATGCAGATGTAGGCATCTCTGTGGATACTGCCGTAGACATTGCCAAAGAATCGGCGGATATCATCCTCTTGGAAAAGAACCTGATGGTTCTGGAACGGGGAGTGATTGAAGGACGGCGTACCTTTGCCAACATTCTCAAGTACCTAAACATGACCGCCAGTTCCAACTTTGGCAACGTGTTCAGCGTCATGGGGTCAAGCGCCGTGCTGCCCTTCCTGCCGATGCAGCCGATTCAACTACTAACCCAGAATTTAATCTACGACCTCTCGCAAACCACCATCCCCTTCGACAATGTCGATAAGGAGTTTCTCCGCAAACCCCAGAAATGGAATGTGCCCAACATCGGGCGGTTCATGCTGTTCATTGGCCCCATTAGCTCCATCTTTGACTACGCCACCTACATCGTTATGTGGTTTGTATTTGGAGCAAATACACCAGACGAAGTGAAGCTATTCAACTCCGGTTGGTTTGTGGAAGGGCTGCTGTCCCAAACCCTGGTGGTTCATATGCTGCGGACGGCTCGCGTTCCCTTTGTGCAAAGCTGGCCCTCCCTACCTGTCTTGCTTTCCACAGGAACAGCCATTATCGCTGGCATGATCCTGCCTTTCACCCCCATTGGAGCAGGATTAGGCATGGTGCCCCTACCAGCCAAATACTTCATCTGGCTGTGGTTGATCCTAGGCTCCTACTGTCTGCTGACTCAATCTCTCAAAGGGTTCTACATCCGCACCTTTGGCAAGTGGTTGTAGAAGTAATCCCCATTCTCTGAGAGTCGGCCATACCGTTCGTAGTACGGACTTCAGTCCGCACTACAAGCTATTCGTAACTGGATTCCCATGCATTTCTGATTCATGTTCCGCTTTATTCCCATTCATGATTAGAGGTTGGTTCCATGCTGGTGTTAGAAAACGTCTGGGCAGCGCTCTTCGCCGTTGCCGCCATCTTCATCGGCTACTACGCCGTGATCTATTTCATCGTCGTGGTGATGATGAAGCAAGGCATTTCCCCACAGCGTCGTCCCCGGTATTGATCCTGCTGTTGCAGTAACTCTCTCATCTTTAGCTCTCACCACAAAGACACAAAGCCCACTGAAAACTCTGCGTCCTCTGTGCCTCTGTGGTGAACAGTTTCTAGCAAACCGATTACGCATCTGTGCGAAGGAGGCCATCATGAAAAAAACGCAACTCCAACAATTTGCCGGCCCGATCGCCCGCTATCGGGGTGTCAAAGACCCATTCAGCGTGGAATTTAACGCGCATCTCCAGTCCTTTGCCCATCGGGTGTCCCTGTTGGCTTGCCTGCACACAGGCGGCAAACTCTCGACCCAGGAAAGCTATCAGCAATTGTTGACTCTTTGGGACGAGTTGCAACCTTATCTGTCTTTGGTGGCCGATGATAATCAACGCCTGATGCTGGAGCCAGGCGCTTTGGATGCCCAATTGCCGCTGAATGGCTATGTGGGCGATCGCCTTTCCTCTGCGCTGGATGGCGATTAAAAAAGGGCAGCATGGCGACCCAATCCTGGCGACTCCGTATCCAAATGGGCAGAGCCTTGAGGCAGCGTTATCGCAGCAAGCGACTGGCATTTTCTCTCTATCGCGCTCTGGCAAACCGTGAACCTATAAAAGCTCGTCAAGAGATTTTGCTAGCCCTGGCCTGGAATGCAGAACGTGCAGCAGCAGCCGATGCCATTCGCTTACTGCGCTTAAATCTGCCTGTACCTACAGAAAACACATTTGTCCAACGGCTCTGGCAGCGGTGTCTACTATGTTGCGGTCTGCGGATGACTTTGCTGTGGTTGGCATGGCAAGAGAAGCAGGTGAGTCGTCAATGTCTTCAGGTGTTCAGAATTCGCCAATAGTGAATGTTTCTATTCCAGAAGTGATTCCAGGAATGATTCCAGGAATGATTCAAGACCGGATTCAACTGTCAACGAGGGGAGATTTATCATGACGCAAAACACGTTCAAAGAACTACTGAACCAGCCGAAGGGGTTGGGTGCGGCTAAGCTAACGGCTAATCAGCTGAGCGTACCGGAGCTAGTGCGATCGCTGCTAGAGATTGACTTACCCCAGCGGGTTCTGGCGTTTCGCCTGCTGGATAAGGATAAGGCGATCGCCGTTTTTGAAATGCTCAGTCCCGATGGGCAGGCTGACCTGATTCGGCAGATGTCTGATCCGGAAATTTTGCCGATTTTAGAAGCCCTTGAACCCGAACAGCGGGTTCGTCTGTTTGAAGAGTTACCTGCCAAGGTCACCAAGCGCCTCCTTACCCAGCTCAGACCCACCTCCCGTGAGGCGGTCGATTTGCTGCTGGGCTATCCCGAAGGAAGTGCTGGGCGGCGGATGAGCTTGCGCTATCTAGCGGTGCGAGAAGGCACAAAGGTCAGTGCGGTGTTAGCATCCGTGCGAGAATCCCAGCTTGGAGATGATGACCTGGATTTGGTGTTTATTATTGACCAGCAGGGGGTTTATCGAGGCTTTGTCCGCACCGTGCGCCTGATCAAAGCCAACCCAGAACTGCTGATTGAGCAGTTGGCGGACGGACGGGATATTGCCATCAGCGCTACTTCGCCCGAAATGCAGGCGGCGCGTTTGCTCAAAGATTACGACCTGCCTGCTATTCCAGTGCTAGACAGCGAGGGACGGCTTGTCGGCGATCTGACCTTTGACGATGTAATTGACGTGATTGAAGAGGAAGCGTCGAGCGCGGCCCTGGCCCAAGCAGGGGTCGGGGGACTGCTAACCCGTGACCAAGCCTGGAGTGAAAAGTTGGTTCGCGGGCCGATTCGCTACGCGGTTCAGCTTCGGATTTTGTGTTTGATCATCACGCTAATTGGCGGCATGGTGGTTGGGGGGGTGATTCAAAACTTCGAGGAAATTTTGGAAGCCGTTGTTGTGGTGGCAATTTTTATTCCGGTGGTAATGGACATGGGCGGAAACGTGGGAACCCAATCCACCACGGTGTTTGCCCGTGGGCTGGCCTGGAGCCATATCGATATTCGGCATTACGGAGGTTACTTATTTCGGGAATTCCGCATTGGCGCAATCATGGGCGCAATCTTGGGGACGGTTGGGGGGGCGATCGCCTATTTCTGGCAGGGTGCCCCCAACGGCGTGCCTCAGCTTGGGCTGGCCGTTGGGCTGTCCCTTTTTGCAGTGATTACGTTAGCTGCCGTTTTGGGGGCGCTGCTACCCTGGCTGCTTCTCAGGTTGGGCTTTGATCACGGCCCGGCTGCCGACCCGTTCATTACAACCATCAAAGACTTTACAGGACTACTGCTTTACTTTTACCTGGTTTCTGTGCTGCTGGGCATTGAAACCTGAGGGAGGCTTGTCGCAACTTGGCGGGGTGTGGACATTATGCAGAAAGCACCCCTCCAAGCTCACGGGTTGCCCTAGACCGGATCTCCAGGCGGAAATCTACTGCTGATCACCTCTAGTTCTCCGTCCAAAACGGGCGGAGGGCATTAAACAGGGCCAGCAGGTTGGCAGTGTTATTAATCGATACCACCAGCACCGGATCCAGCAGCAGCAGCACGCCGAGGGTGGTAGCTGTGAGGTTGGGTAGGGTAATCAGGGCAATATTTTGCTTCACAATGGCGATCGCCTCATCGGCTAGCTCAAAGGCAGTCACCAGAGCAGTGAGACGGCCCTGGGGCAAGGTCAAGTCAGCAATGTCTTGAATAGGATAATAAGAATGGTGGGTGCTGACAGCCACATCGGCATAGCGCAGAGCGGGATAGTCATCCATCCCTTCACCTGCGTAGATTACCGTGTGGCCAGCGGCTTGCAGTTGACAGACAAACTCTTTTTTATCCTGGGGGCTGAGTTCGGAGCGAATGTAGTCAGGGGCAAGCCCTACTTGGGCACCGATCGCCGCCGCCAGTTGGGGGGCCCCGCCCGTAACCATGTACACGGTCATCCCCCGCTGTTTCAGACCGGCGATCGCCGCCTCGGCCTCTGGCCGCACCTGGGCACAGCAAATGATCCGCCCTAGCAAGCACGCCCCTTGGGCCACATACACATACCAGTAGCCGTGGTGCTGCCCATCCTGGCTACCTGCCGGCCCGTCAAATTCTTCTGGAAACGATATGCCCGCCTGTTCCAAGTAGTTGCGGCTACCCACCACCACCCGTTGCCCATTAATCTGGGCGGAGACACCCAGCCCAGGGCCTTGTCTTGGGTAGCAGGCTTCGCTCTGAGGTAGCGTTAAGCCGAGGGCATTGGCTTCTGCCACGATGGCGCAGGCCACAGGGTGCTGCCACTCGGTTTGGTCGCACTGCTCCGCAGCCGCAGCTAAAGCCAGCAGGCCGTGGACTGGGTCGGCGATTGAATTAGGCAGGAGAGATTCGGTTCCAGGGGCAATACGCACTTCAACGACCGACAGATCGGACTCGGTCAGCGTGCCCGTGCGGGCAAAAACAACCGTATCTGCCGCTGCCAGAGTCTCAAATACCCGACCCGAGCGCACGTCAATTTGCAATCGTTGCGCCCGCTTCATCATGGCCAGGATAGCGGTGGGGGTAGACAGGTGAATACCCGTGATCAAATCGAGCTGGAGGATCGCCAGTGCTCGCTCCAGGTTTTGAGTGAGCAGATAGATGCCCACAGAGATAGCGAGCGTGGGAAGGACTAGGGTCTGTCCAACGGCTTTGGCATAGTCACTCAGTTCTGTTTGCTGGAAGGGAGCGGCCTCAGCTAGCTCCAGTTCTTGACCGTACTGGGTTTCCGTCCCCAGTGCTTCCACCTCTATGACCAGTTCTCCGTCTAGGAGGGTGCTGCCATAGAGAATCCGCTCGCCAGCGCTCCGGGGCAGGGGGGCGGGTTCGCCGGTCAGGGTGCTGAGATCGAGCCAGGCTTCTCCGGCGAGAATGCGGCCGTCGGCGGGGCTGGTGTCTCCCGCTTGCAGAAAGACGCGATCGCCCGGTTTAAGTTCCCCAATAGCAATCTCCTGGAGTTGTCCCTCCTGCTGAATCCGCACCCGGTCAATGGGGGGAATGGGATCGGTCGTTGGAACCGCAGTCGAAGCAGAAGTCGCCTCTTTCAGCACGTCGGCCACCTGCGCCAACACCAGATCCAGGTTAGGAGCTACAAAGTCGCCCGTGAACCCATAAAAAAGGGTCCAGGTGGATTCGAGCAATTCTTCATCGAAGCGACCCCGGATCAGGCTTTGGCGGGTGCGGTCTAGCAGCGGCACAGCGGCAGCCAAGGTCACGCCGCCCAGCAGCCAGGGAGACAGAGACCACTCTAGGGGCGTGATGAGTAGCGCTAATGTCAGCCCCAAGACTGGCAAAGTCAGTCGCTGTAATAGCTCTAAATCTAGGGGATCAGCGCTAGGAAATAGAGATGTCTGTGAAACCTCAGGGTCATCCCTCCCCAAGCAGGGAGCATCGGAAGAGAAGCGCTGAAGACAGTCCCGCAGGCGATCGCACACCTCCGCTACCACCAGCCCCGGTTCATGCTCAATCACCACAGACTGGGCCCAGGAGTTGACGCGGACATGAGAAACGCCGGGGTATTGGGAAAGCTGCGATCGCACTTCCGCTCCTCCATCGACCGCCCATCGCAGCGCCGCTAGCCGCAACCGCAGCCGCCCTCGGAGTTGGTGAACCACCTGGATAGTGCAGGGACGAATGGGGCTTGCCGTCGGGGTTGCCATGTCGATTCTCACTCAGCACTTTTTGGCGCTGCGTTGGTCAATCAGGGTTGCTGGGCTTGGCGGTCGGATTGGTCTCTGAAAGCGGACGAAAAGTGCCGGAATCTGCCTCGTAGCACCAGGCAACCCCCTCTGGATCTTGTTCCTGGCTCCAGTCTTTGAAGGTCGGCTGCTGCCGTCGGGGCGTGATGCACTGGGAGGAAACCCCCAACCGTTCGGCCAAATCTCGCTGGGTGAGCGGCTCTGGCGAAGCGGCGGTCGGCTGCTCTTCAGGGGTCAAGTCGGTTGAGTTGGTTGAATTAGCTGACCCGGCTGAATCAGTGGGTCGATCTGGCTGCGGGGCAGGTGGGGCGGTTGGTAGGGACGATGTCGGGTCGGAGCGCTGGGCGATGAGTGCTGAAGCCTGTTCTAGAGTGGGTTCGGGGGCAGGGCGCGACCATCCTTCGAGTAAATCCAGGATTTGCGGTGGCACGGGATCAGCCGAGGGGCGATCGCGAAAGTGAATAATCACCGAGCAAGCCGCCCGATTAATCCGCACAGCCGCAACGCCCTTCACGGCCCCTAGTTTTGCCTGGAGGGTCGTCGCCAGAGCCTCATCGTTGCGGAGGCGCGGCACCTGAATCCGCAGCCGCTTTGAGGTCTGATGCACAACCGCATACGCTAGGTCAGGGGTAGAAGGAGCCATAGGGGATTCAATGGCAGTGCTGCACGGATTAAACAACGCTTTCCAGGTTATTCGTTGGCTGGTTGCTCGAACGTGCTAATGCCAGCGTAGCTGATCAAAGTCTTGCGGGGTGGTCGTTATGGCTACGCCCAACAGCACCTTACAGCATGATTGATAGATACCCACTCACTTAATGATCATGGGCCAACTTAAAGCATAGGGCCGAGAGCAAAAAGAAAGGCGTAGCAGGAAGCCCCGGCAAAATGACACCCACAACTCCCACCACGAAGCTCACAACCCCTGCCGTGTAGAGAGCCACCTTTCGCAGATTATTAAGAGCAATGTCCATCGTTCAACCTCCAGCAGATAGACGACAAATGTACAGTGTTTAATTCAGCCTCAGTTTAATTCAGCCTCAAGAAGTGCCTACTTTCTCCGATTCCGATTCGACCAAAGTCCTTCTGTCTGCGACCTGTGACCTTGCCAGCCTACCCACTCGCCGCCAGAGCCGCTGCGGCCCGATGACCAGGACGGCTGGTTGCTCCCCGCTCCTGACCTGGGCGGAAGAGCAAGGTATCAGCCAGCACGGGATGAAAGACTTGCTCTGGCTGCGAGTAGCGCCACGCCACCCGACCTGGGTCGCGGGTGCGGCTCCACTGGGCAAAAGTTGACTGTCGCTTGCGGCGAGAAAGAGTTTGAGGGGAAACCCCTAGCCGCGCTGCCAGATCTTTTTGGATCAGGGCCTCCAGGGTGTCCGCAGGTTGAGGGACTTGGACAGAAGACGCGATCGCCCCCAGGGGTCTAGCCTGAACGGCTCGGTTGTCGGAGCTTGCCTGTGGGTTTGCAGGAGTGTAGGATGCAGCAGCAGGGCGATCGCGCTCTGCATCCTCCGCGTCATCCAGCGGTTCTGCTGCCGCAGCAGACGACCTGATCACCGAGGATCTGGCGGGCGGCTGGAGCCAGTCGGGCAGCCCCGTCGGCCCCAGCAGCGGGCGCAGACCGTTCAGCTCCGCCAGAATTGCAGAGCCGTTATTAATCAAAATTGCCAGGACTGGATTGATGACCAGGAACACCCCCGCCAGCACAGCGCCTACGTTAGGCAAAATGACCAAGGCAATGTTCTGGTTCACAATGTCCATTGCCTGCTGAGCGATCGCAATGGCAGTTTCCAGCTGAGTCAGGTTATCCTCCATCAGCACCACATCTGCTGTCTCTCGCGCAATGCCACTAGCTCCCGCAAAAGAAATCGAAACATCAGCGTAGGCTAGCGCAGCAGAGTCGTTGATGCCGTCGCCGCAGAAGGCAACGGTCTTGCCGCTGTTGTGGAGCGCTTTGACCACCTCCACCTTGCGCTCCGGAAACGATTCGGCGTAGACCCGCTCCTGAGGAATATCCAGGGCTTGAGACACTGCCCGCACCACTCGCGCCTCGTCACCGCTCAGCACATAGACCTCGATGCCCTGAGCGTGGAGCGCCTGAACTACAGCCGAACTCTCCGCCCGAATCGGGTCACTATAGAGAATGACCCCTGCCAAAGTATCCTCCAGTGCTACATACACCAACGAGTGGGGGCCGGCCTCAAGATTGGGGTAGCGGTGGTGCAACTCGTCCAGGTCGATGCCTCGATGAACCATGAGTCGGCGGCTGCCCACCCAAACTTGCCGCCCTCGAATCTGGGCCTCAACGCCCAACCCCACGTGATATTCCCATTCGTCGCAAGGCTGTAGAGACACTCCTTGTTCCTTCGCCTGACGGATAATTGCTTCGGCTACAGGGTGGGTGAGTCCCTGCTCAGCGCTGGCCGCCAAGCTCAACACCTCACGACTCGATAGTTCCGGTAGCAGAACATGAATATCAGTAACTCTGGCTCGCCCTTCTGTCAGAGTGCCTGTTTTGTCAAAGACGATGGCATCGACTTCTGCCAACTGCTCGATTGTTCGACCCGTGCGAATTAGCACGCCATTGCGGGCCCCATAGGTCAGGGCTGAGAGGATCGTGGTGGGTACCGAAATCCGAATGCCTGTGCCCACATCCAGGGTCAAAATCGAAATGGCTCGGCTCACGTCACCGCTGACCGTGCCCACCACTGCTGAGGCCAGCAAGGTTGGCAGCACAAGCTGGTTAGCTACCTTGGTCGCAAAGTTAGATGCCCGCGTATCGTACACCGGGGCCTCTTTCATCAGGCTGGCAATCACTCCAGCCCGCGTCTCTACGCCGATGCGCTCTGCCTGGATACACAGATGCCCATCCACCAAAATCGTCGATGCAAAGACATCTTCCCCGGGGGCGCGGGCAATAGGGATAGATTCGCCTGTGAGCTTGCACTGATCTACTAAGCCAGAGCCGCGTAGCACCGTGCCATCAACTGGAATTTGGTCGCCAGGGTACACCACGACGCGATCGCCCACCACCACCTGGTCGATTGGGAGTTTCACTTCCTGTCCGTCCCGCTCAACGAGGGTCTCCGTACCCAGACAACTGAGCAGATCGAGAGAGGCCCGTTCGCTGCTGCGAGCAGTGATATCACGAATGGCCTCGCCCCCCTCCACCATGCCCAGCATCAGCGCTGGCGCAAAAAAGTTGCCTTCCAGCGTGTGCAGGGTAATCGCCAGCGCATCCAGCAGGTCGATGGCCAGCTCACCATGCTTGAAGAGGGCAGTTATGGCGCGATCGTAGACTGGGCGCGTCGCTGCCAAGATAATGCCGCCCACCACCAGCCCAGGCAAGGGCACGCCCACCATGGCCCCAAACCCCAGCAGCAACCCTGCTGCTGGCAAACCCAGACGAGCCAATAAGTCTACGCTCTGCGGTTCCGATGCCGGAGCTTTTCTGAGTGCCTGGGGATCTTCTAAATCGACTAAATCGACCTGGTACGCCTGCTGAATTGCCCTGAAGAGGTGGCGCTCTGTCTCCAACTGCTCAGCTAGGTCGATTCCCCTGACATACTCTACAATCAACGACTGGGCCAAAGGTTGACAGCGAACTGACTCCACACCCTCAAGGCGCTTGACCAGGTAACACAGCACCTGACCATAGTCTTCATCCACCTTCAACCGAGGAATGCGTACCCTAATCCGATGAGCCGTGCGGTGCACTACCTCATAGTGAACCAGGGGATTAATCTGGAATCCCGAAGCCGTATCCTCTTCGGGGCCAATGTCTACCTTTCGACAGTCCTCAGAACTAGGGATAACTGCAACGGAGCCTTTGATTTCGCAGGGCAAATGCCCCGACCTACTGCCAAAACCCATCGTTACCCTTTCGGTGAGCAATTTTCTAGTCCAAAAAGCACATAGAATTCGGACGAAGCGAAGCTAGCTATTCCGCCTCGACATTGATTGAGCGAGGCGTAAAGGCTTCAGATTCTTCCTGGGCACGCTTCAGGTCTCTGGCTTCGCGGGCTTCTGCCAGCAAATCGTTAAAGGACTCCTGAGCTTCCGCAATCCCTGATTGCACGTTGTCAACCAGGTCAATTCCCCAGACTAAGGCATCCTTGGTGGCTTGACGGGCTGAGGTCTTCACAGAATCGCCAAACTTGCTGAGTCGTTCATCCTCTTTTAAGGCATCGCCCAAGACATCTACGAGTGGAGCCAGCAAAATCGCCCCCGCGCCGATCGCAATAGCCGTCACGGGTTCAAGACCGAGGAGCAACGATTCAAGTTCAAACATGGCAACAAAAGAAGGTAAATTTCGACTACAGAGACTCTCGCGAACTATCGGTCAGCTATTTGCAAATCGACTTCTTGAGCCAATTACGGCAATTTATGCATAGCTTACACAATCCTCTTTTTGTTGCAAGTCTTGCACTTGACATTCTCAGCTACAAAAGGTGCATTCCTTCCGAAATAATTTGCTGGTGACTAGGAGCCATTGACCCTTGAGTAAGCCATTTGTGCCCTTGATTCGCATTCTGCGAGATCCGGACTTGCAGGCGACCGTAGTGCGGAGCCTGCCGCTGTTCTATCGGGAAGGCGCAAATCCAGAGCTTGATCGCCCTCTGCATGTGCGGGCAGGCTCTAGCTTGAGTTGGTTTGGCGATCGCCTAGCGCTGGTGCAGGATGATGCCAACTTTCTAGTGCTGATTGACCCCCAGAGCTTTGCGGTCGAAGCCATTCCGCTGCCGCCTGGGGAAGGGGGGCTGCGCCAGTTTGACGATCAGCGCGGCAATAAACGGTTCAAGCTGGATTTGGAAGCCTGCACTACGGTTCCCACACCGGATGGAGAAATCTTCCTGGCGTTTGGCTCAGGCTCAACAGCCCGACGAGAACAGATCTTGATGGTGCCTGGGTCAGATCCCGATCGGTTTACGCTGCAACCTGCGGGGGCGCTTTATGCTCATCTGCGAGACTGCACCGCGTTTTCTGGGAGTGAGCTAAATCTGGAGGGTGCAGTTTTTCAGGCAGATTACATTCGGCTATTCAACCGGGGCAACGGCGCACCCCAAAATACGCTGCAAGATACGCGGCTGCCCGTTAATGCAACGGGTGATCTGGAGTGGGACGCGCTTGCATCTTATCTGGAGACTCCGGAGCATTGCCAGCCGCCTGCGTTGCAAAATATCTGCCAGTATGATTTGGGTCAGCTAGACGGGCTGGCGCTGACGTTTACGGATGCCACCGTTACGCCGAGGGGTATCTTATTTTCAGCCACCGCCGAAGACTCGCCCGATGCTACCCGCGATGGCGTGGTCAGCGGTTCGGCAATCGGGATTTTGGGCGATCGCCCCCGCTGGATTGAACTCCGCACGCCCGATAGAGCCTTGTTTTTAGGTAAGGTAGAAGGACTTTGCCCAATGCCAGACACCCATCGGCTATGGGTTGTTGTGGATGCTGATGATCCGACGTGGCCCTGTGAACTGTGCGAGGTTGAACTGGAGGGCGACTGGTAGACGGGTGAGCTTTCCTGACTTGAATTGCCTGTATTTCTTATTTCAACCCTTGCACACCTAACCTGGTATTGCCTCAATGTGTCCCGACTGCACGGCTTCCACCAGCTTTTGGTAGTCCTGTTCTACCTGGTAGGCATAGGCCACGGCAAAATCCGTCACTGCTTGATCAAAGGCATTGCTTTCGCCCAGGTAGCCGCTAATCATGGCCGGATCTCCGGTGCGGGCATGGGCCCGGGCCAGGGCAGCGCCACAGATCTCGGCATAGTCTTCCAGGCTGCGGGCCGACATGCCCTTGAGCTTGATGGCGGTTTTCATATCTTTCAGTTGTCGGAAGTAAAAATCATGTCCTTCGACGTTCGTTGTCCAGCCGAGGAAGAGATCGCTGGCCGCCTGCATTAGCCGCTGCCCGCTGACGATGCGCTGTCCTTCGTGGGGATAGGGACTCTTGCCTGCGTAGGGTTCCAGCACCGAGGGACGGGCTTCTTTGTATTGCAGCAGCAGCGGATCGTCATTGTCATCTAGCAGCAGCGCCACGCCGCAATGCGTCCCCACGCTGCCCACGCCCACCACTTTCAGGGCTACATCGACCAGACGATAGCGATCGAGTAGGAACTGGCGATCGACCTGAAGCGTATCTCGGTATTGCTCAAACAAAGAGCTGATTTGCTCAAAATATTCGGCTTGATGGGGCAGGTGATAAATCAGCGGCGGATTGTCGATAAAACGGCGCTGTCCGTCCACAACTTCGGTCAACTGCACAACTGCCCGATCCAGGGTACGGTTAAAAGCCCGGGTGGTCATTTTTTCCCAATGTCTGCGGGTAGCCTCGTCGGGCGCGTGTTTGATCAGCACCTTGGCATCCAGACGGGCGTACCACACGTCCAGGGTTCGCATCTGGCTAAAATGGGCGATCGCCAATCGATAGGCTTGAACGGCTGCCAGCGCTGCTTCCGAACTGTCCTGATCTGACAATTGCAAGTCTTGACCAGCCAAAATAAAGCTGGTGGTCAGCCGTTTGACATCCCATTCCCACGGAGCCATCAGGGTTTCATCAAAGTCATTCACGTCAAAGATCAGGTTGCGTTCGGGGGTGGCAAATCCGCCAAAGTTCAGCAAGTGGCAATCGCCGCAGGCCTGCACCGGAATGCCTGTGGTCGGCGTAGTGGCTAGATCTGCCGCCATGATGATGGCGCTGCCGCGCATGAAGGTAAACGGAGACTGCATCATCCGCCAGTGGCGAATGGGAATCAAATTGGGGATGCGCTGCTGGTTGGATTTTGCCAGCAATTCCAGCGGGTCAGGGCGATCGCCCTGCGGATGCCAGTCTCGATGGGCAGAGCGCGGCACAGTTTGGCGCAGGGACTTTCCAGCAGCCTGGCGATCGCCTCGCGATCTGGGCGTACCGTCGCTATGCAGAGAAGCAGGATCATCCATAACGCTAGAGCAAAAGAATTTGACCTTGCCCTTATGCTAATTAGAGTTCTGTAACGCTGACAGTCCGCTCGAAGACAGTGGCAGACTCATGCAGAAATGGGCGATCGCCGTTCAGCCTAGGAGCACGGTTGAGAAACCGAGCCAGTCTATTGACTAGAGATTGACTACAGAAGGAGCATAGAGCATGACTTGGACAGAGTGTGCCATTCGGCTAGCTGTTGCATTTCTGCTGGGTTCGGCCCTGGGGCTAGAGCGCCAGTGGCGGCAACGCATGGCTGGCTTGCGAACCAATACCCTCGTGGCCACCGGAGCGGCGCTGTTTGTGATGCTCTCAGTGCTTACGCCGGGAGATGCCAGCCCCACTCGCGTCGCGGCTCAGGTCGTGTCTGGGATTGGCTTTTTGGGGGGCGGCGTGATTTTGCGGGAGGGCCTGACGGTGCGCGGGCTGAACACGGCGGCGACGCTGTGGTGCGCGGCGGCAATCGGTTCGCTGTCGGGTGCAGGACTCTTGCCTCATGCAGCGATGGGCACGGCTGCGGTGCTAGTGGCCAACTTGTTGCTGCGTCCTCTGGGATATCGCATCAATCAGCAGCCCCTCAAAGGGACGGAACTGGAACTGTGCTATCGCTGTGAGGTGGTCTGTCGCGCTCAGGACGAAGCCCATGTGCGGGCACTGCTGCTTCAGGCAGTCGCCAGTGGAAAACTGCGGTTGCGATCGCTCTACAGCGAAGATCTGGAAGATAAGCCCGATCGCGTCAATATCGAAGCCGAACTCGTGACGCAAGAACGCAACGATGCGTTTATGGAACAAGTCGTCAGCCGCTTGAGTTTGGAGCCGGGGGTGATTGCCACTCGCTGGCGCATTATTGAACAGGAGTTTGGCTAACTGAGTCAGAATCGGGTTTAGAGAAGATTAGCCAACGATTAGCCAAAATCTAAAACCTAAAATCCAAAAATCCTGAATCCAAAAATCCTGACTATCGTTTCCGTCGCCAAAGCCAGACCCCCAGGGCGATCGCCAGCCCGACCAGAACTAGCTTGGACACCGGGCCGAGATATTGTTCAACCTGAGCATAGTTGTCCCCCAGCAGAAACCCGACGTAGGTCAGCAGCAGCGTCCAGATCAGCGTCCCCGCAGTGGAATAGAGCAGGAACGGGAGGAAGCTCATGCGGCCCAGACCCGCTGGCAGGGAAATCAGCGTCCGCACGCCCGGAACCAGCCGCCCAAAAAACACCGCCCGCTTGCCATATCGGTTAAACCAGGCGATCGCCCTTTGGATATCTTGCCCGGAAATCGCCAGCCACTTGCCGTAGCGATCGGCCAGCCGCATCAGCCGCCGTTCGCTGACGAGTTGCCCAATCTCATACCACAGCACAGCGCCCAGCACCGTCCCCAGCACCCCCGCCGCCACTGCGGGCACAAACTGCATCTTGCCCTGCGCCACGGTAAACCCCGCCAGCGGCATGATTAGCTCCGACGGAATCGGCGGAAACACGTTTTCCAGAAACATCAGCAGCCCAATGCCCCAATAGCCGAGCGCCTCCATTGTCCGCGCCACCCACTCTGCCATTCCCGCCTCCGAATTCCTGTGCTGATTTCTAAGACTTGACCTAGATGAAGGGGGGACTAAAGTGGAACCCGCACAGGCAGGTACCGATCCAGAAACTCGCGGATCGCCTGACCGTAGCCGTCGCCATCCACATCGCCAATGGCGTGGCCGCCCGTGGGCGAGATCCAGAGCATTTTGGGCGATCGCGTTGCGGCATAGAGCGCTTCGCTCATGTCGGCGGGCACTTGGGCATCCTGTGCGCCGTGAGCATACAAAACAGGCACTTGCAGACGGGGCACTTTGCCGATCGAGTCAAACCGCTGGGTCAAGATCAGGTCAATGGGCAAAAAGCCGAAGGGCGTGGTGCGATGGGCCATGTCGCGGATTGAGGTGAAGGAGCTTTCCACTATCAGCCCGGCCGCACGGGGCTGGCGCACGCCCAGATCAATGGCGATCGCCCCACCCAGAGAATGCCCGTAGATCAGGATTTCCTCTGGCGCAATGCCGCGATCCTCCGTCAGGTAGCGCCAGGCCGCGTCAGCATCTTGATAGACCGCCGCCTCGCTGGGAAACACCCCCTCGCTCTGCCCATAGCCGCGATAGTCGAACAGGAACACCGACAGCCCCAATCGCTGCCAGCGCACGGCATAGTCCGCATTTGCGCCAATGTTTAGCCCGTTGCCGTGGAGGTAGAGCATCACGCCCCGCTGCGGCTGGCCCGGCGGCACGGGAATCCACCAGCCGTGAATCCGCTCGGTGCGATCGCCCTGCTGCACCGACAGCCACACGTCTTCGTAGGCGGCCCCAAAGTCGGCGGGCGTTTGGGTAATCGTCGGCGACGGGAAGAAAATCATCTGCTGCTGGCGACTGGCCACCAATAGGGCGATCGCCCCATAGACAGCGGCCGCGGCGGCCACCAGACCCGAAAGATTAAACAGAAAGCGCATCTAAATGATTTACACGCAAGAGGTCACTCTCCCTAAGATACAGGGCAAAAACGGGAATCAGGGGGATTGATTCGGTTTGCGGTGGGACTGGTTTCAACGGGCTTAAATTCTTACGTCCAAATTCTTATGTCCAAATTCTTACGGCTTTCTAAAGGTTGTTTGGCGGGCGTTATGGTGGAAAATTTTAATCTGTAGACGAATATATCCAGGCAACGTGCAAGCTGCGCCTGGGTACGCCTGCATCTCCAGCTAAACCCCTTTCCCCCACCAGGAGTTCCCCATGACATCCGATGATTTTCAGAGCAATCCGCAGTCTCGCATTTCCTCGTTCTCTGCGGGGCTGGCGGGCGCGTCGCTTTCGTCTGTCAGTCGCAAGTCTGTGTCGCCGCTGACTAGGCGAGCCGCTCGCAGCAGTTCAGACGACACCTTTGCCACGGCCCGCAGCCTGGGCACCTATACGGGCGGCCGGCTAAACCTCAGACGGCGCGACAGCTTGAGCGGTCAAGATCGGATCGACATCTTCTCGCTGACCGTGCCCAACGGCGTGTCGTTGCCTGCTGCGGCTTTCCGATTCAGCATTCAAAAGGGCAGAGTGCGCTACACGCTCCTAGGCAGCGTCCCCAGCTTTGGTATTCCGCCCCAGGCGAGATTTACCCAGGTGCTAAAAGGCCAAGGGCAGATTAACACCGACGGCGTTTCCAATACCTTTGGTGCGCCTGTGGTGGTCTATTTTCAGTTTGAGCGATTGGGCAAAAAGCCGACGAAGTATAACTTCCGCGTGACTTCCAGCTAAAGGGGTTTGGATTTTGGATTGGGGATTTTGGCTTGAGTGCCATTTCCTAAATCCATCCAAAATCGACAATCGACAATCTAAAACCGCTCAACTGAGGCTGCCGCTGCGGCAACGGTTGGCGGTGTTTGCCATGCCATTGCGAACTTGGTCAACCGAGACTCGACCCCGCACGTAGGACACGCTGAGGCTGTTTTGGCTGGCGTTGTGGCTATAGCTCATTTCCCCGACTTGCCCTACGCCAGCGGCAAAGATTAGAAGTCGTCCGCTATTGCCGCCCTCGTAGACGACGTGGCCAGCGGCGCTGCGGTTGTTGCGGCGCATACAGGCAAACACTTCGCTGGAAATATTGCTGAGGCTGGTGGTTTGGGCATAGAGGGGAGCGATCGCCCCCAGGCTAAACCAGCAGACTAGGGCAGCGCCGAGGCCAAAGGAACGTCTGGGATGGCTCAATTTGATACGCTTTGGGGTGATTTGCATGGTCAGGGGTGGAGGTTGGGGGCAAAGTAGAGTGGCTGGGTAGAGAGTGCGGGTGTTTCAGTGATTTGACACCGTTCGGAAAATCAAGAAGGTCTTTTCAAAAAATAATAGCCTCTAGAAAATATTAGCCGCCCGTTTGTCGAGGAGGGGCTGGAGCGATGTCAATTTTTGTGGATGTTTCTTAGATCTTCGCAAGTGCAATTTGAGAAAAGTCTAAGGTAAAATAAGTTGCGAAATAAGCTATTGGGCCGAAATTTTGATGAATCTGACGCCGCTTCCAATCATGGCGATCGCCCTCCGTCTGTCGCCCCAGCAAGACCTGAAGACAGAACTGGATGCACTGGCGATCGCCCAAAACCTGGAAGCCGCCTGCATCCTCACCTGCGTCGGCAGCCTGACTCGCGCCGTCCTGCGGCTGGCTGGCCAGAGCGAATCCACAACCTACGACGGACGGTTTGAGATTGTGTCGCTGGTGGGGCTGCTGTCGCGGCACGGGTCGCACTATCACATGGCGATCGCCGACGACACTGGGCGCACCCTTGGCGGGCATGTGCTGGCGGGCTGCCAGGTTTACACCACCGCTGAAATCGTCATCGGCATCCTGCCGCACACTCGCTTTGGCCGCGAACTCGACCCCGCCACGGGCTACCGAGAACTATCTATCGAACCGCTGGAGCCGCTGACTGGTTGAGCGGCCCGCTAGTTGAGCGGCCCGCTAGCTAAAATTCCACATCACCGGATTCGCATCGGGCAGGTGATCCGTCACGCTGCGACCGATGGCATCAATGGCGGCCAAATCCTCAGGACTCAGCTGCACCGTCGCTGCTCCGGCATTGTCTACCGCCTGTTCTGCACTGCGAACGCCGACGATGGCATGGGTCTGGGGCTGAGCGATCAGCCACGCTAGCGCCAGGCTGCCCAGGCTGGTGTGATAGCGTTCGGCGATCGGGCGCAACTGGTCTAGGGCTTGCTGGGCGCGAGCGTAGTTTTCGCCGTGAAATAGCTTATTTTTTGACCGCACATCTTCGGGCGGAAAGGTCTTATCTGCCCCGAACTTACCTGTCAGTAAGCCTTGCGCCAAGGGCGAATAAGCCAGAATGGAAATCTGGTGTTCGACGCAATAGGGCATGGCATCTGTTTCCACATGCCGCCAGAACAGGTTATAGGGCGGCTGTAAGCTGTCGATGCGGGCATATTGCGCGGCTTCTTCGATCTGAGCGCGGGAAAAGTTAGATACGCCAATCGCCCGGATTTTGCCCTGCTGTTTCAGGTCGTTGAGCGCCGACAGAGTTTCCGCAATCGGCACAATTTCGGTGTTGAACGCGCCGGCGGGCCAGTGGATCTGATAGAGGTCGATATAGTCAGTTTTCAGGTTTTTCAGCGAGCCTTCGCAGGCGGCAATCACCTGGTCATACTTTAAGTGATTGGCAAAGACTTTGGTCATGTATATAGCGCGATCGCGCACATCTGACAGCGCCTCTGCCACCACGCGCTCCGAGTGTCCCTGCCCGTAGACCTCTGCTGTATCCACCGTGGTAATGCCCGCCTCAAAGGCTGCCCGCAGTGCCTTGATCGTCTCGGCATCTTCAATGCCCACCCACATGCTTTTGCCAGCCTGCCAGGTGCCCGTGATGATCGGCGTAATCTGAATGCCAGAAGTGCCCAGTTCCCGTGTTTGCATGGTTTTTGGAGAAAGATTGTTTCGCCGGTGGTGGATGCGCTTCTTACTATAGCGAGTGATCTGGGACATCGGCGTGAGGGGGCGATCGCGCACCCCTGAATGGGTGTTCGACCGATAAGGTAATGTTTGACATTTCCCGCCAGCAGCATTGTGTCACCTATCTTTTCTCTACGTCATATCTTTAGACATTTTTATTTTTAGGACTACCTAACCCGGAAGCTTTTTTGCAGGGTTGGTTTCCTAAGATACCCATAAAGCGTTGGAAGTTGGCGTGTCTCATCTTCTAAAACATCCACTTCAACCACGTCTACTTCAACCAGATCAATGCCTGCGCTCTGCCTACTGACCGTAGATTCGAGCGCCGTCCCCAGACATGAGATAAAGCCAACTACATTCAGTTTCGTTTTGTTGCTATGAAGGTTTCAGTTGCTCACACTATCGGGTTGATTCACCTTACTTCTCTGCTGATGGTTTCGATAACAACACGCCAGGCGATCGCCCAGGAGTATTCAGGTTGCTTTATGGTGCATCCCTCTGGGCTATTGGAAGACCTGTCCAGAATGTGCGCGGTTCCAGTTATTCCTGCTGTGCAAAGCAGTACTCCTGCCAGCAGTCCGATTCCACCGTCTCGCTCGACCGTATCAAGTTTCATGCGTAGCACCCGCGTGAATCTCAGCGTGCCCCGTCCCACTGTGCTACAACCTGCGGACAATCCATTTGTCAGCGGTCGCCGTCGATATAGCACAAGAAATGACGACGGAATTTGCACGTATGCTAGCGATCGGGCTAGAGATGGCAGCCGTTGTGGTAGAAGAGCATCTCAGATTCGACCGGGTGGACGATGATGCTATCGGTGCCTCTCTCTAGCTAGCGGTTGTATCAGCAGCTAGCGGTTGTATCAGCCGCGATCGCCCACTTTTGCGCTCCCGTCCTGCCACTTACACCAATCTATGAACCCAACAATTAGTCAGATAAGACTCTCGCAGGTACCCTTTATGAAGGTAAGTAAAATGAGCTTGATAATGAGCTTGGCGGCGATCGCACTGGGTTGCCAGTCCTGGCCGGTTGCAGAGCCTTCAGCAGAAGCGCCAACTCAGCCTCCAACTGCTGAACAAAGCAACCCTTTTCGAGATGCAGTCAACAAGGCAATGGAAGCTGCAACTCTTACACAAACGGCAAAGACCCACGACGAATGGAACACCGTATCAGCAGCGTGGCAACAGGCCATTAGTCTAATGCAGGCAGTTCCCACCTCTCACCCCAGTTACGAAACTGCCCAGGCTAAGGTGGGCGAGTATCAGCGGAACCTGGAATACGCACATCAAAACGCACAAAAGGCAAAACTTACTGCCCACCGTATGAGCGAGTGTGAAGCAGCCGTGCAAGCCGCCGCAAGGGTGTCGTCGATGGCAGATCAAGTTGAGGATCTTGACCCTGCGATTCGTGTTTGCCAATCTCTAGATGAGCTGACGGCCGCTAGCGAGAAGTTCCCAGCGGCTTTAGACGGAGTAGATCCCAAGACTTTCGTATCTAATCGCTGTCGATATGAAGAATCGTTGAAGACAACCCCAATTTGCCGAACGCTGCTGGCGGCAATGCAAACGGTTCACTACCTTGCAGTTAGACCCGGCAGCCCAACGCCCGACGATCCGGTTCCTGTGTTTAACAAGCAAGTAATGGTGGCATTGACAGCGGCGGCGGAGTCCCAAGATCTCAGCAGAGTTCGGTCAATCTTATCTTCTCCAGACGTTGAGCGAATCCCTGGTGGCTCAATTGTGGAAGTAGTAGAAATTTCAGGAGATCTCGCACTCGTCGAGTTGAGAACTCGAGATGTCCAAGGAAATGATCTGTCGGGAGAGATTCGTGCGACCCTTTCAAGATTTGTGCAAAGCCAGCAATTTTGAGAGGAGGCTAGCTCATGCTGTGGCTTAGGGCAGCGATTAGTAAATGACACGCTGCAAAACAGGGCGATCGCTCCCTCACCTCACTTGGGTCTAGAATGGGGCGATCGCGCCACCAACTCAACTTCAGCTCACAGCTTCCGCAAAATGCCGAGGCTAAGGGCAAATTCTTTGATAATTCCTGTCTTCTCAGGGGAATTCTGTAAGAGGTTTTGCTGAGGGTATGTTTGCAGCCCAGGCAGGGATCTATTACCTGCGCCCTGCCTTAGCGTCTTGGTCCCATCTCGCTAAAAGCAAACTGTTTATTGCTTTCTCTCAACCCAGAAGCTCTTTTGCAGGGTTGGCTGTCTAAGATCCCCTTAGAGTGTTAGAAGTTGCCATGTCTCGTCATCTGGAGCGACTCCTTCAATTAGATGAATGTCTGAGATCTGGACAACGCTGGACGGCGGAAACGTTGGCGCAGCGGCTGGAGGTGAGTGAGCGCACCGTACGGAACGATATTGCTTTTTTGCGCGATCGCTACGGTGCGCCACTGGAGTTCAGCAAGGCCAAGGGGTTTCATTACACAGACCCAGCATGGCGACTGCCAACCATCACGCTCAGCAAGGGCGAACTCTTTGCCCTGACCCTAGGAGCCAGAATGCTGGAGGTATATGGCGGTTCTGCCTATGCTCAGGATTTGCGATCGGCGATCGCTCGCTTGGCTGAGCGGCTGCCAGAGCAAACCTGGGTCGATCTCCAGCAGGTCGCTGAGGAGCGCATTTTGTTTCGCGCTGGCGCAGAAGTGAACCTCGACCCCGACATCTGGCATCAGCTAGAGGCTGCTTGCCAAACCCACAAAACCGTGCAGATGACCTACTACACCGCCAGCCGCAACAGCACTTCGGAGCGCAAGCTCGACCCCTACGTGCTGCATATCTACCGAGGCACCAATCCCTATGTAATCGGCTATTGCCACACGCGGCAAGAGGTGCGCTGGTTTCGGGTAGACCGGATCAAACACCTCCAGGTGCTAGATGAAACCTTTGTGCCTGACCCCAGCTTTGATGCCAAGGATCACCTGGAAATGATCTTTCAGCATGAAGCGGGTGGAGTGCCGCTACCCGTTGCCATCTGGTTTGATGCGGCTACTGCACCCTACATCCGCGAACGCCGCTGGCATCCGACACAGGAAATTCAGGAACACCCGGACGGCTCGCTGACACTGCGAATGGTGGTGCGGGGGCTGAATGATCTGAAGCGCTGGGTGCTGGGCTATGGCAAGGGGGCGAGGGTGCTAGAGCCGCCAGAACTGGTGCAACTGGTGCGGGATGAGGTGGAACAAATGAACTATAATTACTCGCAATTCTTAAACGAACACAACGGAATAGCTAAAGATTGACTTTAGGGAGGAAAGATCGGTGAACTTTCTAGAAATTCAATTCGCAGTCGTTGGCAAAACATTGCCCGCAGATCATGGGTATGCCCTCTATTCTGCGGTTAAACAATCGCTGCAAGCGGCTGAAGAGCCGGCATTCCCCAGCGATTTACCACCTGAGGTTCGACTATCCAGCATTCCAGGGATACCAGATCGGGCCGGCATGATCTATCTGAATCGATACTCTCGCTTTCGGTTGAGATGTCCCTCGGAACAGGTTCAAACCTGGTATCGGAGTTTGCAAAATCAGGTGTTGGACATTCGTGGACATCTGATTCGGCTGGTGCGCCCACGAATTACTCTGCCAGAACCCAGTGAAGTGCTAGCTGCGCGTCTGGTGACGTTTAAGCTGAATGCCATTGACCACGCAGACGTACCTCGATATTTCCTAGAGTCCTGCCAAAGGGGGTTGAAGCAATTGGAAATTAGCGGGAAGGCATTTATTCCCAGTGATACTAATGGTGACCTCGCCAGGCGCAGCTTACAAATTAAGGGCAAAAAAGTCGTGGGCTATAGCGTCGTTGTTGAGAATTTGAGTGCTGAAGACTCACTGAAGCTGCAATGGTATGGATTAGGCGGACGGCAACATTTTGGCTGTGGCTGGTTTTATCCAGTGAAGGAGGACTTTGATGCCGCCTAATTCTACACCACCAAAACTAAAGCCAGATATTCTCCTAGCAAAATCCTCGCTACCAGGAAATCCTGACTGGAAAGGAACCCATCATTTGGTCGGCCACACGGCAGCAGTTGTGGAGTCAGTGACAACCCTGGTTGATACCTTAGGCTCAGATTTGCTCCAGCAGTTTGGATTGAGTCATGACTTTGAAGCCCTGCGGGCGACTGCCCGACTAGCGGCTTATCTTCACGACTGGGGCAAGGCCAATGACCACTTTCAAATGGTCGTGAGAAATGATCTGACCTCATTGCCTGCCCAATATCGGCGCAATCCACTGCAACATCCGCAGATGATTCGTCATGAGGTGGCTTCTGTATTGCTAGCCTGGGAATTCCGAGAATGGCTTGGCCAATGTCCAAATGCTGACTTGATGACGGCGATCGCCGCTGCAGGTGGGCATCATCTAAAGCTAGGTGGTAAGCAGGGTCAAGATACAAGTGAACTAGGGGAAGTTCGGGACGGCACTGGAGATACTTGCCTCTACTGGTATGTCTGTCATCCTTACTTCCGCAAGCTAATTCGCTATGGGGTTAGAACCCTAGGGCTACCTAGGAAAATTCCCGCCTTTCGGTTCTCGCAGCGATGGGAGATTCACGAAATCAAGCGAGAAAAACGCCAGGCAGTCCTCGATGCGTTTGAAGCTTGGACGCCAGATGCTACATTCCTGGCGGTAGTCAAAGCATTACTCGTAGCAGGCGATGCAATCGGTTCAGCGTCAGCACAGGTTGCGATCAATATCCAGCAGTGGGCCCAAGAAGAATTGCAGAAGACCCTGACAGAGGCTGATCTCCAGCGGGTTATTGATGCACGGCGAGGTAATCATCCACTGCGGCAATTTCAAGTTGATCTGAAGGAAAAGTCTACGCGGGTAACGATGGCGCGAGCAGGTTGTGGTACGGGTAAAACCCTTGGAGCCTACAACTGGGCACAGCGCCATGGGATTGGACGCAAGTTGTTCTTTTGTTATCCGACAACGGGCACCAGCACAGAGGGCTTTTTGGACTATGTGCACAACCAAGTGGAAGCAGAGCTTTTGCACTCTCGCTCAGACGTTGATTTGGAGTTGACCTGCACAGGTGAGGAAGTGGACAATGGCGATGGAGCAGTTAATGAGGCAGCTCAGAAATTAGATTCGTTCAAAGCGTGGGGAGCGAAGGTCAATGTTTGCACTGTGGATACCGTTTTGGGACTCCTGCAATGTAATCGCCGTCCCATGTATTGCTTTCCAGCGATCGCCAATGCTGCTTTCGTCTTTGATGAAGTTCACTGCTATGATGATGCCTTGTTTGGGGCGCTGCTGCGATTTCTCAACGTCGTTAAAGCGCCAATCTTACTCATGTCTGCCTCGTTTTTACCGGCGCAGGTGGAGGCAATTCGCAATGCAGTGGGAGAGCCTGTTGAAATTATCCAGGGACCCCAAGATATTGAACACCTGCCCCGTTATCGCTTCCATGAGCTAGCACAGCCGGACTGGGAGCGGGTCAAGCAAGAATTGGTCAATGGCGGTAAAGTCCTGTGGGTCTGCAACCAAGTGAATACGGCGATCGCTGTTTATCAGCAAGCCAAAGCTTGGGGACTCCGACCCTTGCTGTATCACAGTCGCTTTCGCTATGGCGATCGCGTCGAGCACCATCGTGCGGTCGTAGATGCCTTCAAACAAGATCAACCCGTCCTAGCCATCACCACGCAGGTAGCAGAAATGTCGCTGGACTTGTCCGCAACGCTCCTAGTGACTCAAATTGCTGACCCCGCAGGGTTAATCCAGCGGTTGGGACGGCTCAACCGACAGTACTGCGGCCATGCCCTTGATGCCCTCTTTTACCCCGATGACAAGGTGGGTTTTCCCTACAGTGCAGATGAGCTGGATGCGGGCTGGGCACTGGTGCGAGGGTTCTCCGGTGAAGTCAATCAGGCGCAGCTAGCTGTTTGGTTGGAGAAACTCAACATTCAAGGCACACCCAAAGATCACTTTGTCTGGCTGGATGGCAAATGGAAAACGTATCCTGCACCGTTGCGCGAGGCGGGCTATACCGTAACCGCACTGCTCGAACAGGATCAGGCGACAATTGCCCGGCTCAAATCGAGTGAACTGCCCCGATACACTGTTCCCTTACCCACCAAGAACATTAAAGGTTGGCCGCGCCACAAGAAGGGGTATTTGATTGCCCCTAGAGATCAATGGGGCTATTCATCGGAATTCGGTGCGTTTGAACTCAAGTAGGAGGTGAGATTTTGAGTCAATTTACCTTATCGATCTTTGATCCAAACTTTCTCTTACCCCATCGAGCAGGGATTGCAGGGTTGGCCCTAGCACTATCCGAACTAGAAAGCCAACGTGGGCAGGCTCCTTTGACTTGGAAAGTCACCGATGAGGCGGTTGAACTGGAATGGGAAGGGAGCGATCAAGCCGTTGTGAAATGGCTACTCGATCGAACGTATCGGATTAATAGCCAAGGTTATCTGGAAGTTCCTGCCCTCAAGCTAGATGAGCAGGGACAATATACCTTCACGCAGGGTGTGTTATCGACTTTTCTCCAGCACTCACAGCAGCGAAAACTAGATAGTAATTCTATAACCCGCACGTTTTTGATTGATCCAGATCAGCCAGAAATTCAAATCGACGTGAAATCGCTGTTGAGTTGCTATTACACCAGTGAGATGAAGGATGCCTTTAACAATAAGGGTGCCTTCAAGAAGGAAATTGCGCTAAAGGGAAATCACTTGCCCGGACTGGTGGAATGCTTTGTCAATGGACCTTACCAGGAGTCTCCTGAAGGGTTTCTGGCCTTGCTGTTTCTGCCCCTTGCCTGCGGCTACTACAAGCTGCCACCCCAGACTGTTGGCGGCAAACTATCAGGTCGGTCAGCCTTGGTTATTCCCGATGTTCAAAACTTGACGCACTGGGTCAGCCGCCGTCGAGCCATGCCAGGGCGTACTTATCGAGACTTTCGTAGCAGTGGTGCTGGCGAATCTGCCTTGCACTTCCTGTTGCAGGAGAAGGTTGTTGAAGCAGCCCAACCATTTCGGGTGAACTACTGCGAAGTCTATCAACTGGGCAAGCAGGTTTGGGATGGCAATCAGTCCTACCTGAAACAGGCGGTGTATCGTGTGCAGGTCACTGATGAAGTGCTGCACTTGTATGAAGTGGCCCGGCAGGTCTTTCCAGCACTCGTTCGACAAACTGAAAACGGAGAAACTTGGCTGGCTGTTTCTAAAACACTGCCCTGGATTTGTGACAACTTGATTGCTGGCAAACCCTGGTATGCAGGCTTTTTTGAGTTTCGCAAACGTAACGGAGTCTATGAACGCAAAGGATTGGTAAAAATGACTGAATACTTGAATGCTGAAGAACAAGTGCTGTTTGATGTGGTGCAGGGTGCGTTTAGCAAATACCTGTACGGACAGTTTAAGCAAGCTCAAAAACAGGGTCGTTCTTTGGATTATGGGCAAGTGACCGATAAGGTGATTTATCGGTTTCAGCGTCCCAGCACACAGCAGGAATTTGCTACAGCGTTGGTTGACTTCTTGAGTCAATTTCGCAGTAAAGCGGCTCGCGACAAAGGGCCTCAGATTTTCCACTGGGTACATCGAGAGGAAAACTGGCGGCGGGCACGAGATTTAGTGCTGCTGGCGATCGCCACCTACACCAGCAAGAAAGGGGATGCCCTTGATGGGGTAGAGGTGCCGATTGAATCTTCTGCTGAACCAGAAGGAGATGAGGCTGAGATGTTTTCGATGAGTGTGTAAAGCCTACCATTATCAATCAAGGCTTGACATGGTAAAAAAGACGCTCAACCGCATTCGTGGTACTACGCCGAATATTGAGCAGGCTGCCAAGCATCTCAGAAAACACCAAACGCCAGCAGAATCCCGCTTATGGGAGGCACTAAGAAACAAAAAGCTACATGGCTTGCGGTTTCGCCGTCAACATCCTGTTGGTAACTTTATTGCTGATTTTTATTGTCCAGCATGCAAGTTAGTGATTGAGTTGGATGGAGGAATCCATGCTCATCAAGCCGACTATGACGCTGCTAGAACACAAGAGATGGCAGCTTACGGCTATCGAGTGATCCGATTTGAGAACCAGCAGGTTCTGGATGATTTGAACTCGGTACTGGATGTGATTTATCAGGAAGCACTGCATCGATCGCTGCTTGAGTAAGCAATCAACCAACAATCAACCAACAATCAACTATGGCAACCTTGCCCTGTCTATCTTGCTCTCACCCCCTCAATCTCCCTCTCGTAACTTTGATATCCATTACGCAGAAGTTCGGTGAAACTTTTGGCGTGTTGGCTAGCCCTCATCCCCCAACCCCTTCTCCCGAATTCGGGAGAAGGGGAGCCTCAAAGCCTATTCCCATCAGCCGTTCTAGGACAAGGGAACACTAGGGAGAAGCCTGAGCCAGATTTGGCCGACAAATAGCCCAGATATCCATTACGCAGAAGTTCGGTGAAACTTTTGGCGTGTTGGCTAGCCCTCATCCCCCAACCCCTTCTCCCGAATTCGGGAGAAGGGGAGCCTCAAAGCCTATTCCCATCAGCCGTTCTAGGACAAGGGAACACTAGGGAGAAGCCTGAGCCAGATTTGGCCGACAGATAGCCCAAGTTTGGAGCAGGGGGAAGCTAAAAGCCTTTTTCCGGTTTGGTTCCTCTTCTCCCAACGTTGGGAGAAGGGGGTAGGGGATGAGGGCAATCAACCCCCAAACCTCGTGTTGCCCGGTTGGGCAGAATGAGGTCAGTTAGCCATAATACCAACCCACAAACACTCAATTTCAAGGAGATTCAAATCATGACCAAGCACTTGTTTGCCACCATTGTCACTGCGACTGCCATTGCCGCCAACAACCGAGGCGAAGGAGATGGCAGCACCCTGTCAACGCTGCAAAAAATCACGCGCGGCAATGACCAATACACCACTGTGAGTGCAGAGGCAATTCGTTGGGGATTGCGGGAGTATCTCCAAAATCACTGCAAGTCTGAAACCAACCGTACATTCGACCCCGACGTGGATAAGTACAGCTTTCAGGGGGAACAGTTCAATGCTGAAAAATACATTGACGATGATTTATTCGGCTACATGGATGCTAAGAAGGGCAAAGACAACGAAGATGCTACGACAAAGCGGCGGGGTGCCCTAGAAGTTAGCCGCGCCATTAGTCTTGACCCTTACTGGGGTGATGTTGCCTTTGGTTCCAAGGGAGGCGAAAAGGGCAAAACATCAATCCACAGCACTGAAGTTCACTGCACGGCTTACCAATACACGATCGCCCTCACGCCTGAAAGCCTAAAGAAGCCAGAACGGGCTGCGCTGGCACTGGATGCCATTGGTGCCGTGCGTCATGTCGGCGGCAACCATGCCCGGTTCTTGTATGACTTCCGCCCGGAGTCTATCGTCATTCGTGTTACCGATGATCCTAGCCCCTGGATTATGGACGTGTTTAAGCGCATTGGCGAGTCGGTGGGGTGTCCCCGTTTAGTGCGCCTTGTGGAGGTAGGTGATGTTGCGGCGAGTGAGCTGATTGTGGCGGGCGAAATTGCCGATACCCCCTACGGTAAGCAGCTAGAGGCTTTAGGTGTTAAGGTCTATCGAGGGGTGAAAGAGGCGATCGCCGCTGCTAAGGAACTGCTAAACATGGAGGTGACCGCCTAATGCAACTCTATCTCGATTGCCCCTGCACTAGCTTTCCCCGCAGCTTTGCACGGGACTATAAAGAAACCTATCGCTACCCACCGCCATCCACAGTTTATGGGTTCCTGCTATCCCTTGTAGGGGAAGTTGAGATGGACAAACATCGGGGAGTAAAGCTAGCCATTGGAATCATCGGTGATGATCCACCGATTTCTCGAATTTTGAGAAAGCAGCGACATCATAAGTTCAGCAAAACTCACTTGGGGACTTATCCGACTGGCAAGTTCTCAAAGCCCAATCATCATGAACTGCTCACGGATTTACAAGCAGTTGTTCGGATTGATTCGAGTGAGGAAGCGGGAACGGTGAAGCTAGCTGACCGAGTGGCGATCGCCCTTTCCACCCCCGCGCAAATCACTCGCTTCGGGGGGCTGAGTTTAGGAGAGTCCTGGGCGATGATTAACGGCGTGCGTGCCTATCGTGAAATCGATGGACCCATTCGCTGGCTGATTAAAGACAATCGTGGACTTATCAGCTTACCGATTTGGATCGATCGCCAAACCACCCAAGGCACTTTTCAACGGTTTAGCCAGAGCGAAGAGTTTTGCCCAGACTGCTGGGTGACGATTCCTAAACCCGCTGCGGCACCTGATGCGAAGAAAGGGAAGCGATCGCCCCGCAAATCATAGTCCTAGCCCACACCAAGCGTCTGAACCTTGACAACTGAATACAATACCTCGTCCTACCAAAACCTTAGATGCCGTTAGGCGTTCCCTTTTACCGAGTTTTATCCTGAGTTTAGGATAGGTGCTTGCAACTAAAGAAGAATAGTAAAGAGATAGGAGGCGATCGCCCTATGAGAACGCTACACAAATATCATTCGCACATGTCAGAGAACACTAGAGCACACCAGAATAGGGACATTGCAATGCTTGAACTTGCCAACTAAAGCAGTGCAGATGAACTCACAAAAACTGCTGAAATACAGACGTATTTCCCCAAAAAAGCCGTGAATTTGCGGGCTGGCTTATGCCGAAATAAACGTGATTCTAGTTGTGGCAATAATCGAAACTTGAATTCGATTGCTCATACGGAGTCCTGAAGCAATGCCTGAGTCTACTGCGAATACGTCTACCGCAAGTACAATTGCAGCTCGCTCTGTTGAATGTGCTAATGAACAAGAGACACTGCGGGTGAATGCGCTCCATGCGCTTGCTTATTGCCCACGATTATTTTACCTGGAAGAAGTTGAAGAACTCTATACCCAGGATGATGCCGTATTTGCGGGTCGCCGCCTCCATGCAGAGCTAGAGCGTGACGAAGGAGACGACTGGGAAGAACTGGTGTTGGAGAGTGCTGAACTGGGTCTGCGAGGGAAAGTCGATGCCCTGCGAAATCGAGATGGACAAACCATTCCCTACGAACATAAACGGGGACGCTGTTATCGCGATCGGGAGGGTAAGGCGCAAGCGTGGGAGAGCGATCGCTTACAAATCCTCGCCTACGCTTGCTTGATCGAAGCTGCACGGAAGATTCCAATTCAAGAAGGGCGCATTCGCTACCACGCGGATAACGTCGTCGTGAAAGTGATTTTAACCGACACAGGACGCCAGGAAGTTCGAGAAGCGGTGCAGCGCGCTAGGGCGTTACGCCAGTCCACAGAGCGCCCGCCTATCACCACCAACGAGCGGCTCTGTGTGCGCTGCTCCCTCGCGCCGGTTTGCCTGCCTGAAGAAACCCGCTATACCCAAGACCCAGAGCGGCATCCAGTTCGCCTATTCCCAGAAGATGACGATCGCGAAATTATCCACATTACGGAGGTAGGCACGATGGTTGGCAAAAGCGGTGAGCAGCTTAAGATTTCTCCCCGCGAAAAACCGCCAGTCACCTTGCCCGGTCGCCAAGTCGGACAACTCGTGATTCACAGCTTTGCCCAAGTTTCTACTCAAGCGCTCTATTTCTGCGCTGAGCAGGACATCGGGGTGCATTTTATCTCCGGCGGGGGTCGCTATTTGGGCAGTCTGGATACGCGGCAAGGTAGTATTCAGCGGCGGGTGCGTCAATATCGTGCCCTAAGCAATCCCGAATTTTGCCTGGAACTCGCTCGCAAACTCGTTCTCTGTAGAGGGGAAAGCCAACGGAAATTTCTCATGCGCGGCAGGCGCGGTTCTGAGGCGGAAAATGAGACGCTTAACCGCACCATCGACCAAATGCAACGAGTGCTAAAGCAGGTTCCTCAGGCATCTGCCCTGGATTCTTTATTGGGACTAGAGGGCAACGTTGCTGCCCTTTATTGGCAAGCCCTCCCAGCAATGCTATCGCAAAACGCACCGCCAGAATTTCACTTTGTTAGCCGTAACCGCCGCCCACCGAAGGATCGCTTCAATGCACTGATTAGCTTCGGCTATGCGTTACTGCTAAAAGATATAATAAATGCCATCCTGGTAGTGGGGCTAGAGCCAGCGCTAGGGTTCTATCATCAGCCCCGCACCCAGGCTCCGCCATTGGCGCTCGATTTGATGGAAATTTTTCGGGTGCCGCTGGTCGATTTGGCGGTAATGGGGTCAGTCAATCGCAATCAGTGGGATGTTGAAACCGATTTTGACATCCGGGGCGAACAGGTTTTGCTGAGTAGTAGCGGACGGCGCAAGTTTATTGATCTCTACGAGCGCCGCAAGGAAGAGAGTTGGAAGCATCCTGCACTGGGTTATTCGCTCACTTATCGTCGCTTACTAGAGCTAGAAGTGCGCCTGCTAGAGAAGGAATGGTCGGGCGAGGGCGGTCTGTTTGGTCAGTTGGTTATCCGCTAGGAGTCCTTCATGGCAGAAAGCAAGAACTACTACATGATTTGCTATGACATTCGCGACCCCAAACGCTGGCGCAAGGCGTTTCAGTTGCTCAAGGGTTATGGCGAAAGTCTGCAATACTCTATCTTTCGTTGTCGGCTGACGCAGCGCGACCGGGAGAAACTGCGGTGGGAACTAGAGAAAATCTTGACATCGGAGGATAGTTTGCTGATTGCGGGTCTGTGCGATCGCTGTGTCGAGCGCATTCAGTCTTGCAATCGCCCTGAGGCATGGACGGTTCGCCATGACTGCCACCGCATTTTCTAATTTTCTAGTGCATGGATCGGTGTATGTTGCTTGAAAGCAAGACTGCCAACTGGACTGAAAGCCCTGTCTCAAGCCAGCTTGAGGTATGTGCAGAGTGTGAGTAGATCCTTGCACACCTCAAAGTTGTTGAAAAAAGGTTGATCTAGCGCTTGAAGGATGACTAGAATTGAGAAATAGGGCCTGGTTTTTGTAAATGCTGAAACCAATGCTTGCACAAAGCTTAGCTTCCATAAGCTGGACAAGGATTTCAGCAGTCGGTGTGCCAAACCTCTGATGCCGCAAGGCGTTGAGCAC
>NZ_JACYLP010000041.1:0-94217 GCF_015272455.1 Thermoleptolyngbya sp. C42_A2020_037 | reverse complement strand
GAATTCATCGTCCTCAGCCGCATTCCAGCCTCTTAGTTTTGTCAGTCAAGCAGGGGATAAAGGTTTCTCACAGGACTCAACAGCGATTAGTGCATCGTCAAATCTTTGAGTTACCGCAAGTGGAAGAAACGGTTGAGGAGATGAGTATCGATGGAGGTAAAGTGCGATTGCGAACACCCGAAGGAGAACCGAGTGAATGGCGAGATTACAAGGCAGTGAATCTGCACGAGTCCTGTGTTGCTGCCTTCTTTCAAGACAATGAGCAGTTGGTCAACTGGGTCAATGTTCAGTCTTTATCTGACCCATTGACTTGTATTGGAGATGGGCATGATGGGATCTGGAATGTCTACACCCAGATTGGCAACCAGACCCAAAGACGGGAGATTTTGGACTGGTATCACTTGGTTGAGAATTTGGGCAAAGTGGGTGGTTCTGTGCAACGTTTAGATGCCGTGGAAACCTGTTTGTGGCAAGGCGATGTCGAGGGCGCAATTGCACAGTTTGAGGATTGGCAACACGAGCGGGTTACGAATTTCGTTAGCTACCTTAACAAGCATCGACAGCGGATTGTCAATTATGGCTACTACAGCATTTTCTTGCCTCGTGAGGCACATGCTGCCCTCACGAGGCAAGGGCTTATTGACCATCCGTGTGCCTCACTAGCTTCAAAAACGCTGTATCAAGCTGAAGGAGTCTCCATTGGTTCCGGGGCAATTGAATCGACCGTTAAACAACTTGGGCGGCGAATCAAGATATCGGGGGCGCAGTGGGACAAAGATAACGTTCCGCAGGTGCTGAAGCAACGTTGTGCCTACCTCAATGGGCAATTCTCAACATGAGTCTTGCAAAATTGGGATGCACTCCAACAGTGTTTGGGTAAGATGCAAACTTTAAGTCGCGGTAGATTTGGGTCAGTAGTTCGAGGTTCCAAAAGTTGTCGGAGGGCGATCGCCGGGAGGTTTCGGTGTTGGGAGATGAAGGGCGATCGCCGGAAGGTTTGGGTGCTGAGAGAAACGGGCGATCGCCCAGAGGTGTTGGTGTTGGGAGATGAAGGGCGATCGCCAGAATTGGTGTAAACTGGCGATTTGTGCGAATACGGTTTCTGGTGTCGATGAGAAAACAAGTTTGTAATCGCGAGAGTTCGAGTGTAGTTGGCGGGATCATCTCCTGCATTGAGTCCATCAACTACAAACAGAACCTACAGCGATCGCACGTTTGGCAGCGCAGCGCCTCTGCCTCTTTGGCAAAGCCAAAGCTCCGCAGCAACAGCCGCCAGCGACACTCGTGAGTATAGAGGTAGTCCTGCATTTGGCGGATGGCGGGGTCTGCCCGGAAGGGCTGCGGTGTCGCGCCAGGCAGGATGCGGTAGTGAAACGGATCGTCCCAGACCAGCTGACCGTTGCGGTGGAGCAGGGCCAGGGCGATCGCCCCATCGGGAAACTGGCGGGCCACCCCGGCCACGGGCCCCGCTTTTGGCAGCTTGCAGATCAGCGATTGGGCAGTTTGGTGCTGCGATCGCGCTTTTTCGGTGAAAAACTGCTGCCGCTGGCGATCATCCGGGTTCAGCCAGCCGGGGCGATCGCTCACCAGGGTTAACGCTTCGGCGGGTTTGCCGTCGCGCCCGGCCCGCCCCACCTCCTGCACATACTCACTCAGCAACAGCGGCGCGTGATAGTGAATCACCCAGCGGACGTGGGGATGATTAATCCCCATGCCAAAGGCGCTGGTGCAAACCACAAACGGCATTTCTCCACCCAGCCACGCCTGCTCAATCCGTCGCCGCTGCGCCGGAGCTAGTCCCGCATGGTAGGCCGCCGTGGGAAAGCCTTCCTGGGTTAGCCAGTCCGCCAGTTCCTCGCCCTCCCGGCGCGATCGCACGTAGACCAGCCCCGCCTTGCCCTGCCGTGCCCGGATAAATCGCAAGAGCGATCGCCTGCGCCCGCGTGGACTCCACACCGGTTGCACGGACAGCGCCAGGTTGGGGCGGTAGGGATTCTGCAAAAACACCTGCGGCTGGTTCAGCCCCAGCACTTCGGAAATCGTCCGCTGCGCCTGCGGGTCGGCGGTGGCGGTGAACGCGGCGATCGCCAGTGTTGTGCCTGCGGGTTTCGCTGCTAGCAGCGCCGGTCGCACTGCCCCCAGCCGCCGATAAGCCGGCCGAAACGAGTCGCCCCACTGCACCAGGCAATGCGCCTCATCCAAAATTAGCCCGCGAATCTGCACCTGCGGCTGGCTCAGGAGGTTCCACACGGGCGCACTCAGCAGCGTCTCCGGCGACAGATACAAGAGTCGCAGCCGCCCGTGTTCCAACTGCCACAGTGTTTGCTGGCGCTGGCGGGGCGGCAGTTCGCTATGCAGCAGGGCGGCGGGCAGCCGCTTTTCGCGCAACTCCTGCACCTGGTTTTCCATCAGCGCCACCAGCGGCGACACCACCAGTGTCAGCCCTGCTTGCAGCAGCGCCGGAAGCTGGAAGCAAATCGACTTGCCACCCCCCGTCGGCATGACCACCAGGGCATCGCGCCCAGAGAGGAGCGATCGCACGATGTCGCCCTGTGGCGGTCGAAAGTCGTCGTAGCCCCAAACCTGCTGAAACGTCGCCCGGACACGCGCCCACTCTGGCGCAGAAACAGAGTCGGTCAGATGCATCGCCGATGGAAAAGCAAAAGAACTGCCTTCAGGATTCCCAGATTGAGTCAGAATGGCGCGATAGGGAGCCTCGCCTGAAGCCTCTGAGCCACATCCCCCCTGCCCTCTTGGAGAGTCAACCCATTTGCTTGCAACTGGCAGGGCGACGATAATAAGAGCGGCTCAACGGCTCACATCGACGGCTCACATCGACGGCTCACATCGACGGCTCACATCGACGATTCACATCGACGACTCACAGAAGGTTGGATACCTCAATCCTGTTCCCAATATGCAAACAGCCCCCACCCCTACAGCCGCCCAGATTGATCAAGCCAGAGAGGCGATCGCCGCCTACGTCCGCCAGATTGAGTCCAGTCCTGATCGGCGTGAGGGAGCCTATCCTTATTGCCTGTTTCACGAGCCAGGACAGCCGATTCGCGGTACGGTGATGATGTTTCATGGGTTCAGCGCCAAACCGCACCAGATGTGGCGATTGGCAGATTACCTGTTTCGCAATGGGTTGAATATCTACCAATGCACCCTCGCCGGCCACGCCTTCGTCAACCCCGACAAAAACTGGTGTCAGGTGGATCTCAAGCCCGAAATTGCTATTCCCCTCAAAGAAAAAGTGGCCGCCGACCCCGTGCTGCAAGCATCGCTGGCCAACCTAACCAACCCCAAAGCGGCTGGCGACCTGCCCCGGCCCAGCTATTTGCAGCGGATGGCGCTGATTGCTCGATTGCTGCGGATAGAGCCGCGCCTGCTGGACATTCTGAAGGCGATCGATCGCCCGAATGATCCCGACTTTGACCGCTATTTCATCTCATCACATCTGCACTATCTTACCGATGCCCGCGATCGCCTGCAGGAACTGGACTCTCTGCCAGGGCCCATCTTCACCGTGGGCCTGTCCGTAGGGGGTGCAGTGGCGCTGGCGCTGGCCGCCGACCAACCCGACCGAATTGCGCGAGTGGTTGCCTATGCGCCCCTGCTAGAAATCTACGGCGAAGAGCGGCGCAAGTATGTGGAACTGGCGGGGCCGCTGGATATTCGCGAACTGGGCTGGGACCCTGCGCTACGGTTTCCGGTGGGGGCGCTGACGGCAAATGCCCGCTTTGGCAAAGCCTACGTGCAGCAAAATGTTCGCAGCATTTCCCGAACACCTGTCTTCATGGTGCTAACGGAAAACGAAGACGCAGCCGACATCGAGACGAATCGTAAGTTTTATCAAAACCTGGGGGGCGATCGCCAGGGGCATCGCTTTTATCAATATCCGCAGGAAGACCTCGTGCCGCACCCCATGATAGACCCCACCGAAGTTAGCCAGGGCATGAGCAACCGCTTTTGGCAGAGCCTTTACCAAGAAACCTTCCGGTTCTTAACCACGGGCGAAGTTAATTCCAGTAACCTCCGGAGCATTGATCAAGACGCTGCCTTACCCGCCGTGCCACCGATCTAAGTCTCGGTCAGAGCAAGCATAGTTGGCACTCGGAATCTGCTCTGACGGGTTTGGTAAACCTAGGGCATGACCATCAACGCGCAACCTCTTGCGAGACGGTTGCTATAAATACCGCCATTTCGCTACCCGATTCCGCCTTTGAAGACGCAGAGAGAGTCGCTATGCTGAACCATCTCAACCAGGTTTATGACCGAGAATCTTCTGCACTGGCTCCAGCACTGGCAAAAGTGCAACTCCTATCTCTGCCGCATGAGGACTAGTCATGTATCTCTTCCGAGTAGGGCTACAGCCTGTTTTGTATCTGTAGATTGGAGGACGATCATTTGTCCAATCTCATAGACTTCCAAATTTTTCAGCAGTTCGAGGTTCCGAGAGATGTCGGGGGGCGATCGCCCAGAGGTTTTGGTGTCGGGAGATGAAGGGCGATCGCCCAAAGCTGTCGGTGTTGGGAGATACGGGGCGATCGCCGAAAGACGAACCTGTACCTGTTTGATCTTACTCACTCTTACTCGTCCTCCAAAAGCAAGATCTGTTCGTCGATTTGCTGAAGCTGTTCGCGGGCGATCGCCTCAGAAATCACCCGTTTTCGCAGGGCCTCTTGCAGGGCGCTTTTTTCCGACAGCAGCAGATGGCGGCGGATGGCATCGAGTTTGGGGCGATCGCCCGCGTCGATTGCGCCAGAGTCCGCCCGCTGGTTGTAGCGATCGCGCAGAGATTTTTCGGCGCGGGCCACCTGGACTTGATAGCGCGATCGCAGTTCTTCATACACAGCCTTGGGCAATACGCCCGTCTTCAGCAGGCTTTCTAGCTCGTCCTGGGCAGCTTTGGCGGCGATTAGTTGCGCCTGCAATTCCTCGGTTTGGCGGCGGGTTTCCGACAGGGGCGATAGCTTTAGCTGCTTCACCAGCCACGGCAAGCTGAGGCCCTGCCCCACCAACGACAGCAGCACGGCTCCATAGACCAGCGCAATCAGATTGCCGCGTTCCGCTAGGCTGGCAGGCAGGCTCAGCGCCAGCGCCATCGACAGCGAGCCTTTGATGTTGCCCAAAAACATCACATGCTGCCAGCGCAGGGGAATTGGGCGATCGAAGGGACGCAGCAGCGCCAAGAGCGGATAGACCGACAGCAGCCGCCCCACCTGATACGCGGCGATCGCCAACAGCACAGCGGGCAGGTTCCGCCACAGCGTAAACAACTCCAGTTCCAGACCAATCAGCAGAAAAATAAATGTATTGACCCCAAAAGCAGCGTAATCCCAGAAGTTATACAGCGTGATGCGACTGGAGGCAGAAAATCGCCGCGATAGACCCGCATTCCCCACGATCAGTCCAGACACCACCACCGCCACCACGCCCGACACCCGCAGCAACTCCCCAAGCTGATACGCCCCCAGCGCCAGCGCCACCGTCAGCAAAATGCCGCTAAGGGGATCGTCCGACTGAGTAAAAAAGCCCGCACAGAGATAGCCCAACACCAGCCCCAGCAGTGCCCCGCCTGCAATCACCACCACAAATCGCTGCACGCCTTCCGTCAGCGTCACCGAACCCGTCAGATGCGCTTGCAAAATCAGCCCAAACAGCACCAGGGCAATGCCATCGTTAAACAGACTCTCGCCCTCCACAATGGTCGAAAGGCGACCCGGCACAGCAACTTCTTTGAACACGGCAATTACCGACACCGTATCAGTAATGGCCAAGATCACCCCCGCCAGCAGCGCCGGAATCCACCCCAAGCCCAGCCCAAACTTCAGCACCAGCGCAGTGATACCTGAAGCCAGCACCACACCTGGCCCCGCCAGCAGCAGAATTGGCCTTAGAGTGCTGCGGAGGCGGCTGATGTCAGTGTTGATGGCAGATTCAAACAGCAGAATGGGCAAAAACAGGTTCAGGATCAGCGAGGTGTTGAGGCCAACTCGCTGGGGCAACAGTTCGGCGATCGCCAGCCCTGCAATCACCAGCCCCGTCACGTAGGGCAGCCGAAACCGCCGCGACAGCAGCGCCACCGCCGTCGCCACCAGCAGCAAAATAATCAGCACCGGAATTAGCTCTGGCACGTCACGAGTGGCAGTGGCCGCGGTTCCAATCAACATCACAGGCTCAAAGTTCAATTTGAAGTTCAATCGGTTTAGATCCAGCAGGTTTAGCGTTGAGTAATCCTGCTGACAAGACGAAATAGGGCAGTTGCTATAGCCTAGCTGCAAGGAGTTGAGGCAGCGTTCAAGGTAACATTCAAACCAAGACTGAAAGGGCGTTGGCACCAGCCTTGCGGAACCGCATCGTCCCTCAGGAATCGGATTGACAAAGCCCTGAAATCATACCGTTTTCTCAGCTTCACCTTAAGGAAATCCGGTAATCTGGGCAAGAATTCCAATTTGCCCCTAGTTTGAGATCTAGTTTTACAACTGGTTTCGCAGCTAGTAAGGCAGCGCTGATGACGTAGCAACTGAAAGCCGCCATTGAAACCCTCCCACACCCAAGGAGATTTACCCTATGACCGTTAGAGTCGGCATCAACGGATTTGGTCGCATCGGTCGCCTGGTGCTTCGCGCAGGCATCAACAACCCCAAGTTTGAATTTGTCGGTATCAACGACCTCGTACCCGCCGACAACCTCGCCTACCTGTTCAAATACGACTCCACCCACGGCATGTATCACGGCACGGTGGAAGCCACCAGCGACAGCATGACCCTCAACGGGCACAAGATTCCCTGCATGGCCACGCGCAACCCCGCAGAACTGCCCTGGGACAAGCTCGGCGTAGACTACGTGGTAGAATCTACCGGCTTTTTCACCGATTATGAAGGCGCATCCAACCATCTCACCGCAGGCGCGAAGCGAGTGCTAATTTCGGCTCCTACCAAAGACCCCGAAAAAGTCCCCACCTACGTCGTTGGCGTGAACCACGAAGACTTTGAGCCTTCCAAAGACGTGATTGTTTCCAACGCAAGCTGCACTACCAACTGCCTCGCCCCGATCGCCAAGGTGCTGCACCAAAACTTTGGCATCGCCGAAGGGCTGATGACCACGGTTCACTCTATGACCGCCACCCAGCCTACCGTCGATGGCCCCAGCAAAAAAGACTGGCGCGGCGGCCGCGGCGCTTCGCAAAACATCATTCCTTCTTCGACGGGCGCGGCCAAAGCCGTAGCGCTGGTGCTGCCAGAACTCAAGGGCAAGCTGACGGGCATGGCTTTCCGCGTCGGCACGCCCGATGTGTCGGTGGTTGACCTCACCTTCAAGACCGAAAAAGCCACCACCTACGAGGAAATCTGCGCCGCCATGAAGGCCGCCTCGGAAGGGCCCATGCAGGGCATCCTAGGCTACACCGAAGAAGAAGTAGTATCAATGGACTTCCGCACCGACCCGCGTTCCAGCATCTTCGATGCCAAAGCCGGCATCGCGCTCAACTCCAATTTCTTCAAGGTTGTGTCCTGGTATGACAACGAGTGGGGCTATTCCAACCGCGTCCTTGACCTACTCTTGCAAATGGGCGAAGAGGATGGGTTGATCTAAGACCCAGTGTGCAGTTTTACTGCCGCCTTATCCTAATATCAACCCTGTTGAGATGGGGTTTAGATTTTTTGTAGAAGCTCTGCTATACGGGGCTTCTACAAAAATTATTGGGGAATTATTGAAGATACTATCGCCGAGTTTTAATACGGGTTGCTAATTCTTGAAAGCCGGAAATTAATCTGTGGGGCAGCCTTCGATGAAATCCACCGCCTGATGAATGGAGCCGGGTTTGGTAGCCATGAGAATTGTGGAACCCGCCTCCAGCACCGTGCTGCCCTTGGGAATGACCAGGTTTTCATGATGGTGGGGCTGATAGCCAATGATCAGGGAATCACGAGGAAAGCGGGGATCTTGGGCAATCTCAGCAAGGCTGCGGCCGACAACGCGGCAACTCGCTGGGATATGGAGCTTAAGGATTTCGATTTGCCCTTGGTCGAAGTGCATGATGGACTCGACCTGGGGATACTCAATCGCGTTGGCCATGGTGGATACGGCCAGGTCGATGGCGTTGACGACGGTGGTTGCGCCCGCGATGCGATAGGGTTCGGCAAAGTCGCGATGGCGCATCCGCACGACGATTTGCGGCACGCCGTAGTGTTTTGCTAGCGTCACCATTGCCAGATTGAGCGCGTCTTCTCGCAGCACGGCGGCGATCGCATCTGCCTTGCGAATGCCTGCTTCTAGCAGCACTTCAGTACTCACGGCGCTGCCCTCAAACGCCATTGCGCCGATCTGTTCTCGCGCATAGCGGCAGGCGTTGGGGTCAATATCCACCAGCGCAACCGTGTGCCCCAGTTCTACGAGCGTTTGCGCTAGACTGATGCCAATTACACCCGCACCCCCGATCAGGACGTACATGCTAGTCTCCTGAGTTGACCCGTAATTTTTTGGTAACTCTTTTTGGTAAATTTGGGCAAAACCTGATTTGATCAGGACTCACGCACTTGCGATACGTTTTCTGGGTTTTGGACGATTTCTCACGGGCTGCGCCTGCGAGAAGCCCTCCAACTGCGTAAGTCCTATTTGATTTTGGATTGGAGATTTTGGATTTTGGCGAGGGTGGTCTAGATGGGCCTTAGCCCCAACTCCCAACCCCTGAATTTTAGTCTTCCAGATAGCCTAGGTCGCGCAGGCGGCGCTGCACTTCGGGATCGTCGAAGCCAGGGGCGCGATGCTGTTCCGTTGCACCAGCGCGATCGCCATATTCCACGCCCTTGCCTGCATATTCCCCAACAAACTGCTGCAAGCACTCCTGAAGCACTTCCACGTTTTCTGGCAGGATGTCGCTGAGGTTGAGGGCTTCCGTGGGATCTTGCTGAAAGTCGTATAGCTCTAGGCGATTGGCGAAGCGATCTGTCCCGGAATCGCCCCCGGTTTCGATCAGCTTGTGGTTGCCAATCCACACAGCGCGGCGCGGCTGATCGCAGGCGCGGGCCAGCACCAGTTCTGGCTGCCGCTTATAGAGCAGGTTCACCACGTTTTGCGGCGGAATCGCTTCGGCAAAGACACGGCGATCGCCCTCGCTGCCAGGAGCCTGCGCCAAGGTCAGAGTTTCCTCCACTTCGTTGGCCAGTCCGGCACTAGTCAGCACGGTATGAAACAGGCGACGAGTCGAAACGACCTCCTCTCGCACTGTGCCCTTGGGTAAATTGCCGCTGGGGTCGTGGATAATCAGTGGCACCTGAATCAGTTCGTTATAAAGCGTGATGGAGTGGCCGATGAACTGCTTTTCGCCCAGGTGTTCGCCGTGGTCGGAACACACGATGACCAGCGTGTTGTCCAATCGCCCGCTCTCCGCCAGCCTGCGGAAAAACGCGCCCAGCAGTTCGTCCTGATACGCCACCTCTGCATCGTACATGCCGTCCAGCGTGGCTTTCTGGCGTTCGTCCAGCACCTCCGCTAGGGGAGCCAGCCAGCCATAGATATCGCCATTAAACTGCTTCAGGTAATGCTGTGCCGCCTTGTCGCGCAGGACGTTTGGCGCAAACCGCTCCACATACTGCCGGGGCGGGTGGTAGGGCATGTGCGTGCCCATCAGGTTCAAAAAGCTGAAAATGGGCTGATCGCTATCAAGTCCTTTGCGGTCGATCAGCAGTTGGGCCGCGTCGTCCAGGGATTTGCGCGTGTTGCCCTTAAAGCTCAGCGCCGTTTGCCAAAGGGGAACCATGAGCGGCGTAAAGGACAGCGCCAGCATCAGTTCCGATCGCGCAAAGGAATCCTGCACCCGGTTTAGCAAATTAGCGAGCGATCGCTTAAAAAACTGCCGATATTTGCCCACCAGCCCAGACGGAATGCCAGCCTGGTTGGGACGTGAGGTGAGCAGACCGCTATAGTTCAAAAAGCTGTAGAACCCACGCCGCAGCCCGTTGTTGATCACGCCCACCAGCGGATTGTTGCAAAAGCCCGCCGTATAATAGCCGCCTGCGCTCAGCCGCTCTGCCAGCGTGGGAATGTGATCGGGCAGCCGCGAGTAGGACTGCAACACGCCATGCGCCGAGGGGTAGAGGCCTGTGAACATCGTGGCGTGGGAGGGCACGGTCCATTGCGCCGCAGACACCGCATGGTGAAAGCGGGTAGACGTTGCGGCAAATGCGTCCAGATGGGGCGAGGTCGGCAGCGGGTAGCCGTAGCACGAGAGGCGATCGCGCCGCTGCGTATCCAGCACAATAAACACAATGTCAGGCCGCGCCGTGGACATGAGCCAACTCCCAGCGTTGAGCGTTTACCCCTTAGATCATAAGGGAGGGTTGCGGGATTGGGGTCGTGCGGGAGAGGGAGATGGGGAGGGAGGAAGAAATGAAAAATGAAGAAGGAAAAATGAAAAACGAAAAATAAAACCTCTTCGTTCTTCCTTCTTCGTTCTTCCCTCTTCGTTCTTCCCTCTTCCTTCTTCGCTCTTCCTTCTTCCTTCTTCGCTCTTCCCTCCAACCCTGCACTACACTAAGGGGCAATCAGTTTGAGTAACCATTGCAAGGGGCAGAGCGACATGCGCGATCGCATTGTGCCAGGGCCGGGACAAGAGTCGGTGTGGGATTATCCCCGTCCGCCTCGGCTAGAGGCAACGTCAAAGCGGGTGCAGGTGGTGTTTAATGGGGTGGCGATCGCCGACACGCAGCGGGCGAAGCGGATCTTGGAAACGAGCCATCCGCCGGTGTACTATATCCCGCCGGAGGATATCCGCATGGAGTATCTAACGCCGACTCCGCGCTCTAGCTTTTGCGAGTGGAAGGGGCAGGCGGGCTACTATACCGTCACCGTGGGCGATCGCACGGCGGAGAACGCAGCCTGGTTTTATGCCAACCCGGTCAGCGCCTATGCCGAAATCAAGGATCACGTTGCGTTCTATCCGAGTAGAATGGACGCTTGCTATGTCGATGGTGAGCAGGTGCAGGCTCAACCGGGTGATTTCTACGGCGGCTGGATTACGCAGGAGATTGTCGGCCCGTTCAAAGGGGGGCCCGGCTCCTGGGGATGGTAATCCTAAGTCGGATTTCTGATTTGGGTGCAGACAGCAGCGCTGTTTTGAGGCGCGTTCTTTTTGGGAAGGCTTCTACTGGTCAAGACAAAGGACAACAAGGCGGAGTCCCCAGGTTGGCTCAGTTCTGGATGTTATTCCGCTGATGACGTAGAAATTAGGTTGGCTCATGACAGGTTTGCGACAGATGGGTTTGCGACAGGTGGGTTTGCGACAGGTGGGTTTGCAACAGACGGGTTCGCGACAGGTGGGTTTGCAACAGACGGGTTTGCAACAGGTGGGTTTGCAACAGATCTTGGCTGGGATTCGGTGGCGAGGCGTGTCGAAAATTTTGGCGGCGGTGCTGTTGACTGGGAGCCAGTGGGGGCTGGCGGGCAGCCGCGTGGCAGAGGCCCAAATCGAACCCTACTGCAATTTTTCTGCCGAAGACATTACCCAAAAGCAGGCTTTCCTGGTGGGGGCGTTGCAGGGCGATCGCAATGCGGGCAATCGCTACCGCAATCTGATCGAGCAGCATGGCGATCGCCTGCGTCGCTGTCGGCGCGAAAGCTGGCTGAAAAACCAGGCGGTGTGGCTGCGGCTCTATCCCTGCGATGCGCGACCCGGAGCGATTGAGTATCTCATGGATCAGATTGTGAACCGGGGCTATAACCAGGTTTATGTGGAAGTCTTTGGCGGCGGGCAGGTGCTATTGCCCCGTGCGGAGAATAATACGCCCTGGCCGTCGGTCGTTCGCACGCCGGGGTTTGAAAATCGAGATTTGCTGGCAGAGGCGATCGCCAAGGGGCGCGAGCGGGGGCTAAAGGTCTATGCCTGGATGTTTAGCATGAATTTTGGTCATACCTACGCCCAGCGCCCCGGTGCAGAGCAAATTCTGGCCCGCAACGGACGCGGGCAAAACAGCATGACCTTCAACGGCGCAACGGGGATTAACAGTCTTGGCGAGGTGGTATCGGAAGAGGTGTTCATCGACCCCTACAACCCCCAGGCTAAGCTGGAGTTTTATAACCTGGCGCAGGCGATCGCCCGTCGTCGCCCAGATGGCATGTTGTTCGATTACATTCGCTATCCCAAGGGCAACGGCAATGCGTCCGTCGCGGGGCGGGTGCAAGATTTGTGGGTCTACAGCCCCGCTTCGCAGCAGGCGTTGTTGCAGCGGGCGCTGAATCCCAGCGGGCAAGACCTGATTCGTCGCTTTTTGCAGCGGGGCTACGTCACGGCGCAGGATATCCAGGACATTGCCACCGCCTACCCGCTGGATGGACAGCCGCTCTGGCAGGGGCGATCGCCCGATCCGCTCTACGCTTCCCTCACGCCCGATCAGGCCCGGCCCTCCCTGCAAACAGAACTCTGGCAGCTCAGCGTAGCCCATGCCTTCCAGGGTGTCCTTGACTTCCTCACCGCAGGCACTACACCTGCCCAGCAGGCCGGCATTCCTGCGGGTGTGGTGTTCTTCCCGGAGGGCAACCAAACCGTGGGCGCGGGCGGCTACGACTCACGCTTGCAGTTTTGGGATCGCTTCCCAAGCAATTTGGAATGGCATCCCATGTCCTATGCCACCTGCGGCCGGGCCGACTGCATTGTGCGGCAGGTGCAGCGCGTGCTGGCGGGCGCACCCGCAGGGACGCGAGTGATGCCCGTGCTAGCGGGCACTTGGGGGCGCTCGGTCAGCAACCGCCCACCGCTCGAAACTCAGATGCAGGCTATCCGCCAGTCTGCGCCCCAGATCGACGCCATCAGCCACTTCGCGCTGTCCTGGCAAGATCCAGAGGGCGATCGCACGCGCAAGTCTTGCCGATTACCTTAAGATGCCCTGAGTAGGATTACCTTAGCCAGAGAGATTTCTAGTTCCCTGCACCTGTTGGGTCAAATGCACCAACTCCGGCAGGATTAGCGCGTCCATTGCAAGTCGAACGGCATTGCTGGAGCCAGGGAGAGAGAAAATCAGCGTGGTGCCGCGCAGTCCAGCGGTGGCGCGAGAGGCGATCGCCCGCGAGCCAATTTCTTGATAGCTCAGCCAGCGAAAGACCTCGCCAAAGCCGGGGAGCGTTTTATCCAGTAAGCTTTCAATCGCATCATAGGTCGTATCACGAGGAGCAATGCCCGTGCCGCCGTTGAGGAGGATGGCAGAAATATCGGGGCGATCGCACAGTTCCAAAACCCTGGTGCGGATTTGCTCAGGCTCATCCGGCAAGATTTCGTAAGCCAAGACGCGGTGTCCGCCAGACTGGAGGCGATCGCTCGTCAGTTGGCCGCTGCGGTCAGTTTCCGGCGTGCGCGTATCGCTCACCGTAATCACCGCGCAGCCAACTGACAACTGTTCTGTGTCTGGGTGGGGAAGCGCTGCATAATTCATAGATGCTTTAAGAGTCCCCAAAGTTCTGTAAAGCTCAGGACTTAGTGAATCCGAGTCCATGCTCCTCAGCGTAACGCTCCATGAACCGCATAAATCGGTTCCACTCGTCTACGCTCTTAATCACGTAGACTGCTTCGAGGGCTGCTGGCTGACCGTTGATGAACTTGGCCTTGACCTCACGGGTCACTAACTCGCCTTCTTCGTCGAGCAGGTACATTCCCGTAATATCCTCGGTGCTCTCCATGCTCAAGGCCTTAGGGTTCTCAAAATAGAATGTCGCCGTCCCGTTGGTACCGTCTTTTGAACGGGTCATCCGCACATCGGGAACGACCTCTTCTGTGATACCCCTAGAAAACTGGATTTCAGCCATAACCTCTCCCTTACAAACTGTTACCGTCGGCTTAATATCCCATCTTCTCACGGTAACAGCCTACTAAAGCAGCCACACCCACAATCGCGTGCATCTGTACTTCAGTCAAGGGGGCTACCCAATCAGTAGCCCGATCAATAGCCTGTCTGATTCCAGTCTTTGCACAAGACCGTGAATTTGATTGAGATTGCTAAACCCACTCAAGAACCTAGACAAGGAGTCTGAACGTATGATGCAGCTTTCTAAGCACAACCCAGAAACCCCATCTCGCGCAATTGCTGACCCTTCTGATGTCAATTCTGTCCCTACTTCGAGGTGGATTGCCGACCACAGTACTACCGCATGGGTGTATCGGTTTCTCTCCGCCCAATCGCCCATTTCCCGAGAAGACATCGGCAGAGTCGTCTATTTTAGCTTCGTTACAGAGTTATTTGAGACTCTCGTCTGCGAAAAGACCATTTCCCTAAGCAAACTCGAAGGAGTCGTACAGCAGTTCCAACCACACGGGGGACGGCGGTCGATAGACTATCACAATTGCCTTGCAGCCTACCGAAAGCATTATCTCAATAGTGATGGGGTCACAAGCTGGCGATTTCGGGAAGTTTATTTCCACAGCCATGAAGAAGCCTTATTTGTGAGAAGCGTACTGGAAGATCAAGGAACCCAACCCACAACTCGCATTCTCGCTGCTCTGCTGCTCCTAACCTGCCGCTATCGAAGCTGTCTGTTTCGTGGAAACACCAGTTGGAGCGTGTTGCCAAGTCGAGTCCCTATCCTCACGTCAGCGAGTACCCTGTTGATGCAATTTCTAGATTGCTGGCAAGACGGTTTTTGGAAGGGTAACCAGACCTATATGTGAGAGATGCAGGATGTGACAGTAGGGGTTAGTGACAGCAGGGGTTAGAAGGATTTGGAGTTAGCCCTACAGGGCTGACAAATGAACGGCTGACAGAACTTTTTGTGTCGCCTCAACATTCTTACCTGCTGCTGTAGACGCGAAGGGAACTGTCAACAAGGGCCTCCTGTAGAGGGGGGAGCCTGAAGAGGCCGACGATCTACGAAAGGGCGATTGTCGGCCCTTTTGCTGATTCTGGTTTCAGTAGGGGCACAAGGCTACCATCAAACCAGTCTGACCGATACACTTGAAACATCCGTTAGAACATCGGTACGTTCGAGATGAGAAATCTGCACTAGTGCTACGTCATAGCTAGAGCTTAGGTTGGTAGTCAGCGCTTTAGCGCTGAAGCGCTGACTACGAGCCAAGGCATCACCCTAAAACTAAACCATGACACTGCACTAGTCTCTGTGCTTATCAAGTTTGCCCCTCAAGTTTGCACCCATTAGTGTTCTGGAGCAAGGCTATGGCGATCGCCCCTTCCCAACCCGCCCTATCGCTTCCCGACCATACGCAACTGCCCGAAACCGACGGCACCTTTGTGAAGAACTTTCAGGAGCATCCCCAAAGCCTGCTGCTCACCGATTCCATCCGTCCTGTTCTAGACGCGCTGCATCCTGACGGGCAATACGCCATCGGGCAAGACTGCGGCATCTACTGGCGGCTGACTGACCCTCCGGAGCGCGGAGCCGAAGCCCCCGACTGGTTCTATGTGCCCAACGTGCCGCCCCTGCTAGACGGACAGCGGCGGCGCTCATACGTCCTCTGGCAAGAAATCATTGCGCCGCTGATCGTCATTGAGTTCGTCTCTGGTGACGGATCTGAGGAGCGTGACACCACCTCGCCCCTAGCCAGCCCAGAGTCCAAAGCGGGAAAATTTTGGGTCTATGAACAGGCGATTCGCGTCCCCTTCTACGCCATCTACGAAGTAGACAAAGCCTCGGTCGAGGTCTACGAGCTAGTCGGAAACCACTATCAGCGCTACACGCCCAACGAGCGCGGACATTTTCCAATTGACCCCATCGGCGTGGAACTAGGCATCTGGCAGGGGCAATACCTGAATCAAGATTTGCCCTGGCTGCGCTGGTGGGATTGTGAAGGCAATTTGCTGCTGAACGGCGACGAGCGGGCAGAACAAGCACGGCAGCGGGCAGAGCAAGAACGGCAGCGGGCAGAGCAAGAGCGGCAGCGGGCAGAACAAGAGCGGCAGCGGGCAGAACAAGAACGGCAGCGGGCAGAGCAGGAAAAGGAGAGGGGCGATCGCCTCGCGGCCAAACTGCGCGAGCTAGGCATCAACCCAGAAGACCTGTAAGCGCTAAGGGGCTTTAGCAACTCAGGTTCTTGAAGCCAGATTCCTTAAAATAAGCCGAGAGACTCAGCAGAAGCCAGCCACTAGAACTATCTTAAGAGCAGTCTTAACTCAAGGAACTGCGCTCATGATGACTGCTGTTGCTGATTTGCCAGCCCTTTCTCCCACGCACCACGAACTGCCCAACATCTGCGGCTGGGAAGCGGAAATTAGCGCCGTGGTCAACCACAGCGACCCTGTGTTTTTGCCCCACACCGCCCTGCGACTGGAAAGTATAACCAACGGGTTTGCCTGTGCCCTGCATATGCATCAGCCCACCATTCCCGCAGGTTGGGATGGGGCGCTGATCAGCAATTTGCAGTATATGTTCGAGCATCCGGGCGAGGGCGACAACCACAACGCAGGCGTGTTTGCCTGGTGCTATGGACGCATGGGCGACTTTATCCCCGAACTGGTGGGCAACGGCTGTCAGCCGCGCATCATGCTGGATTATTCCGGCAACCTGCTCTGGGGGCTGGTGCAGATGGGCCGGGAAGACGTGCTGGGCAACCTGCGGCGCATCACCTGCGACCCGCACTATCACCCCTACGTGGAATGGCTGGGCACGATGTGGAGCCATGCGGTGGTGCCTTCCACGCCGATTCCCGACCTGAAGCTGCATATCCAGGCGTGGCAGCAGTATTTCGCGGCGCTATTTGGCTATGAGGCGCTGCGGCGGGTGAAGGGCTTTTCGCCGCCAGAGATGCACCTGCCCAACCATCCCGACACGCTGTATGAATACCTGAAGGCACTGAAGGAATGCGGCTATCGCTGGCTGCTGGTGCAGGAGCATTCGGTGGAGCGGCTAGACGGGTCGAGCCTGACGCAAGACCAGAAGTATATTCCCAATACGCTGGTGGCGCGAAATTCTCACGGCGAAACGGTGCGGATGACGGTACTAATCAAAACCCAGGGGTCGGACACGAAGCTGGTGGCGCAGATGCAGCCCTATCACGAAGCGAAGGGGCGCGGGCGGCAGGAAATCGGTGGCGTGTCGGTGCCTTGCTGCGTAACGCAGATCGCCGATGGAGAAAATGGCGGCGTGATGATGAATGAGTTTCCGCGCGATTTTCACCCGGTGTGGTACCAGATTCGAGATGGGCATAGCAGCGGCACGGTCGGGCTGAACGGCACGGAATACCTTGAGCTAATCGAGGCGGCGGGCGTGAACCCGGCGGACTATCCTGAAATTCAGGCGGTGCAGCAGCACAAGATTTGGCAGCGGGTCGATCCGCAGGATGCCAGTCCTGAACAGGTGCAGGCGGCGATCGCCCAGATCCAGTCCACCGATCCTCAATTCCACATGGACGGCGCTTCCTGGACGAACGACCTGAGCTGGGTGGCAGGCTACGAAAACGTGCTGGAGCCGATGAACCAACTCAGCGCCGCCTTCCACCGAAAGTATGACCCGCTGGTGCAGCAAGACCCCGGCATCACGCGCCAGCCTGACTATCAGCAAGCACTGCTTTATAACCTCTTGCTGCAAACCAGTTGCTTTCGCTATTGGGGCCAGGGCACCTGGACAGATTATGCGCGGGAGATTTTTCGGCGAGGGCAGGAAGTGTTGGCAGGGTGAGGATTGGAGATTTTAGATTGCCGATTTTGGGCCGGTTTGGGGTAGCAATGCGGGCGATCGCCCCAAAATCCAAAATCTAAAATCCAAAATCCCCTAAACGCCCTCCAGCGCCGCCTGGATCACCGCCCGCTGCTCGTCGTCGTAGCGCCAGCGGTTCAGAAATTCAGCGTAGGGGCCATCACCTGTTTTGGCACTGTCGCGGAGTTGCTGCGCTTTTTCAGTCACTTGTGGTAAGCCGACCCGTTGGATCAGATCTAGCGTGCGGCGGCTGACCCGCTCGGAACCCTGTGCCATGTCTTCGACTTGGTTGCGGCGGTGGGCGATCGCCATTGCGGAAGACATGGCCACGTTTTTCACCAGCAGTTCCGCGACGGTTCCGGGGGACGATTGCAGCGCTTTTACCACGGCTTCTGACGGCGTATCTGCCAAGGCGCTGTCGCTGGTGAGATAGGTGACGAAAAAGCCCCGCGCCCCATTTTCGCTGGACACCAAAGCGGCGATCGCCTGTTCCTCTGCCTCAGCCGACAGCGTGCCTGCCGCCATCTGTGACATTAGGTCTTGCGTCAGGGCGATCGCCTGCTCAAAGGACAGATCTGGGGGAAGGGTGAGGGGGTTGGTCATGGCGGCCTCCAACTCGGTTTCCCCAGGATCATATAGCAGGGAACCGGGATCAGGTTATGCCAGCCGCTCGCCCTTTTCTACGCCATTACCCGTCCCATCTCTCGATGCGCCAACAGATCTAGCACCTCCCCCGCAGCGCGATCGCACACGCCGCCAGCCCCTAGCACTTGGCGCAATCGGGTATAGTCTTGCTGGGTCTGGTGGCGGCGGGCTGGGTCAATCAGCAGCGCCAGCCCTTCGCGGGCGATATTGTCGGGAGTTGCCGCTTCTTGCAGCAGTTCCGGCACGATCGGCTCCATCATTACCAGGTTGGGTGGCGACATGAAGGGAATCGAAAACTTTAGGAAGCGGCGGGCGATCCACGCGGTCACGCGGCTGACGCGGTAGATGACCACCTGGGGCACGCCTGCCAGCGCAATTTCCAGGTTGGCCGTGCCAGATTTGGTCAGCGCCAAGTCGGCAGCAGCAATCACGGTCTGGGTCTGCTCGGTCACAATCGTCGCCCGCAGCCCGTAGCGCCGGATCGCCTGCTCAACAGGGGTCTGAAACTGCGACAGCGAAAGCGGAATCCAGAGGTGCGCCTGGGGCAGGGCAGCTTGAATTTGCTGCGCCGCCTGACACAGCACGGGCAGCAGGTGTTTGACTTCCTGGCGGCGAGAGGCAGGCAAAAGGGCGATCGCCACTTCATCTTCGGCAATGCCCAACTGCTGACGGGCTGCGGCGCGGCTAGGAAAGGTGGCCACGCGATCCACCAGGGGATGCCCAACGTAGGTCGCGTTTGCGCCCCATTTTTCGTAATAGCGGGCTTCTTCGGGAAAAATGGCCAGGAGGCGATCGCTCAGGCTAATCACCTGCCGCGTCTTAGCCGGACTCAGCGACCACACCCACTCCTGCGGCGCGATGTAGTAAATCAGCGGCACCTGGGGAAAGTGGCGACGCATATAGGTGCCGATGCGCGAGTTTGGCCCAAAGTAGTCAATCATGACGACCAGATCGGGCGGATGCTGCTGTAATTGCTGCTGCACTCGCCGCTGGAGCATCAGCGTCGGCAGCACAAAGGGCAGTGCCTCGACAATGCCGACAGAACCGATGGCGGTCGTATTGCCCAGCAGGGTTGCCCCGGCCGCCGCCATGCGATCGCCCCCCAGCGCCAAAATCTCCAGCGCCAGACCGCGTTTCTCAGCCTGCCGCCGCAGCGCCTCCACCAGCAGCGCCCCCTGCAAGTCGCCCGACACCTCGCCCGTGCTAATCAAAATCCGAGCCGACCGGGCCGCAGGCGAGTGGGCTGGCTCAACCGTGTCCATCAATCTGCGCCTCGGCTGCGACCACTCCCCGGAATCAGCCCCCGGCGGCTTGGCAATTGCGACAGTTGCAAAAATTGTCGTAGATGCTGCAAGGGTTCGCAGTCGGGCAGCAGGTCGATCTGCTCGATTGCCTGATTCAGCGGCAGCCCAGAGCGATAGAGGGTGCGAAAGGCTTTTTTGAGTGCTTGATAGGTGCGTCCTTGGTCGGCATCCATCAGCCCAGAGCGGCGCAGACCCACCAGATTGAGCGATCGCACTCTGGCCGGGTTGCCCTCCACCAGCATGTAGGGCGGCACGTCGCGGTTAATTCGGCTCATGCCGCCGACCATCGCCAGTCGCCCCACCCGCACAAACTGGTGAATGCCCAGCACGCCGCTAATCGTCGCCCGCGCCTCGATGTGCACATGCCCAGCCAGCGCGGTGCTGTTGGCAATGACCACACGATCTTCGATGACGCAGTTGTGCCCAACATGCACGTAGGCCATCAGCAGGTTGCCATTGCCAATCACCGTCGCCTCGCCCGTGTAGGTAGCGCGGTTAATGGTCACGTATTCTCGAATCAGGTTGTCGTCGCCAATTTTGACCTGGGTGATCGCGCCGTCGTATTTCAAATCCTGCGGGGGCAAGCCGATGGCAGCACCCGGAAAGATCTGGTTGCGGGCTCCGATTTCTGTCCAGCCATCCAGCACCACATGGGCCCCAATCACCGTCCCTGGGCCCACCTTCACCCGATTGCCAATGACTGCATAGGCCCCAACCTGAACCGTCGGATGCAGCTCAGCGTCGGGGTGGATAACAGCCGTAGGGTGAATCAGGGTAGTCAAGGATCAGTCCACCAGTGAAAACATCAATTCGCCTTCGGCAGCCAGTTGCCCGTCTACCTCTGCGCGTCCATACATTTTGCCAAAGCGGCGTTTTTTGACCCAGAGCAGTTCGACGGTCATGATGATCTGGTCACCCGGCACCACCGGACGGCGAAACCGCACTTTGTCGATGCCTGCAAACATAAACAGACCGTCTTGCACGTCGGCCATCTGCGTCAGCACTACGCCCCCAACTTGGGCCATGGCCTCTACGATCAATACCCCTGGCATGATGGGGCGACCCGGAAAATGACCCTGAAAGTGGGGTTCATTGAACGTAACATTTTTGATGCCCACGGCCCGCTTTTCGGGAACGAATTCAATGATTCGATCGACCAAAGAGAACGGATACCGATGCGGCAGCAGCTTGTGAATTTCCTCAACCGAAAGCACGGTCGGCGGTGCAGTGGGGGTCACCGGAGCCGCTTCTGGCTCGGTCTGAACAGGGGACACGGTAGTATGAAGGTCGGTCAAAATGGTCATGGGCTGACAGAGGGGAATAATGGAATCAAAGGTTTGAAAGGTGGCTAGAGACTGGGCAGCAGGAACCAGACAAGAGCGGTAATAGGGCTGCGGAAACCGAGGGTGGGAGATTGGGCAGCAACGGCGCTGACAGAATGACGCTAGGGCGCAAACGGGGACAGTCGGAGGCGGCGAGCCATGTCAGTATGCAGTTGGTGGCTTGCTTTGTAGGCGACTAGGTGCGCCAGGGGCATCCAGCCGAGCAGACTGATATCTCCTACTAAGTCTAAAAGTTTATGACGCACTGGTTCATTTGAAAATCTCAGGGGTGGGTTTAGCCATCCGTCGGGGCCGCATACCAGGGCATTGTCCAGGCTGCCGCCGCGAATCAGGCCGAGCGATCGCAGTTGGTCGATCTGGTGCGCTAGTCCAAAGGTGCGAGCGGGGGCGATCGCCGTTTCAAAGGGTTCTGTGCTAGGCGACCAGCTTATCCACTGGTTGCCGATGGCGGGCAGGTCAAAGTCGATGCCGTAGCTAAAGCGCAGTTCTGGGGCGGGGATCGCGGCTACAAACGCATCGTCATGGCGCACCCAGACGGGTTCTGGCAGGGGAACCAGGGCGCGGGGTACGGGCTGAGCGGTGATTCCGGCAGCGGCGATCGCCCTGGCCCAGTCCTGAGCGGAACCATCCAGCAGGGGTACTTCGGGTCCGTCGATTTCGATGCGGGCGTTGTCGATGCCCATGCCCACCAGTGCCGCCAGCAGGTGTTCCACAGTGCGGACGCTGGCACGACCATCATCGGTTTCCACCGCCAGCTCGGTCGAAAGTCGCGTCTCGCGCACCTGATCAATGTGAGCCGGAATGGCAGGCTGCCCCGGCAAATCCACCCGCACAAAGTAGCGCCCATCTCCGGGCTGGGCAGGCAAAATCCTGACTTGGGTGAGTTCGCCTAGGTGCAGCCCCACGCCCGACTGCGCCAGTGGGCGGGTCAGGGTATGCTGCTGATCCCTCAGCAGACCGGGAGCAGAGGCTTCGCTGCGATTGGCAGATGGCGGACTGGAGGAAGAGAGGACTTGTTCCATTGCGATCGCCCAGATGGCGGTATCAAAACCTGACGAGTCTTGTAAGGCTACTTTTAGAATCGTTCCCCAATGCCAAAGTGAATCCGACTGTCGCCTTCATCATTAAAGCCCAGGTCTACCCGGATTGCGCCAATCGGCGACTGCACCCGAATTCCCAGCCCAAAGCCAATCCCGGTTCCTGGCTTGTCGCGCACCACAGCGGGCTGTCCTGGCACGTCGCTGCCAGTTCCCAAGTCGCTGCCCACATCTACAAACAGCACGCCGCCAACAATTGAAAAGATGGGGAAGCGGTATTCCACCGTACCCAGCACAAAGGCACGACCGCTGCCCACATCGCCCGCCTCATAGCCGCGCACCGAGTCTGTGCCGCCCAGCGAGAAGGCTTCGTAGGGCGGCAGATCACCCAGCACCACGCCGCCCTGCACGTTAAAGGCGAGCGTTTCGGGCCCTTCTGTGAAGTCGGTGATGTCTACGGGGAAGTAGCGGCTATAGCTGCCCCGCAGTCGGTTGAAAAAGATATTGCCCTGACCTACAGGAATCGACTGATCTGTCGAAATCCGGAGGTTATAACCCCGCGTGGGAGCGACGGCGCTGTCGCGGCGATCCTGGCTGGCGCTGAGCTGCACCAGCAAAATGTCATCTGTGCCCGATTCGCTGAAGCTAAGCTGGTTGCCCAATTCGTCCACCGGAGCCAGATCGCCATCGGAGTCTTGCAGGCGGATGTTCTGGTATTGCAACCCAGCCGTAGCCCGCCAGCCATTCCCCAGGGGCCGACCAAAGGTGACACCACCGCCAATCCGCCGCACGCGGGGGCGATCGCCATTTTCCAGCGTCACTTCCGTCTCGCCGCCCTGAAACACCAGCGGAATCGACCGACGGCTAAAGGCGTTGACCGTATAGGAGGTGCGGTTTGGATCGCCTGCAATCCACGGGTCTGTAAAGCTAATATCAAACAGCAAATCCCGCTGACCAAACTGCACCTCTGCACCGAGTCGCTGGTTGTTGCCGCCCAGGTTTTGCTCCTGATAGCTGACCGTGCCAAACAGACCGCTAGCCGAACTCACGCCCACCCCAGCGGAGATCGAGCCGCTGCTGCGTTCCACCGCGTTGATGGTCACGTCCACCTTGCGGGGGTCGTCACCTGGGTTCAGCGTCACCTGCAAGTCGTCAAATAGCCCCAGTCGAAAGGCCCGCTGGAGGTCTTGCTGAATCTGGTTCTGGTTGAACACGTCCCCAGGCTTGGTTTCAAACTCCCGCGTAATGATGAAAGCGCGGGTGCGGCCTCGAATCGGGTTGCCGTCGTCGTCCTCGGTTTCGCCGTCTTCGGTTTGAAAGGCGACGTTGATATCCTCGATCACGCCCTCTGCCACCGAGAGCGTGACCACGCCATCCTGGCTGATGCGGGGTGCGTCGATTATCTGCGCCAGCACATAGCCGTTGTCCTGATACCAGCGGTTGATGTTGCGGATGCCCGTCTGGAGTTGGTTCAGGTTCAACACGCGACCGTACTGCGTTCCAAAGGTCTGGTCAACCACCTGCTGGGGCAGCACCTCGTTGCCCTGGATCTGCACTGCCGTTAGCACCGGGTTGGGCTGTACCACAAACGTCACTCGCACGCCCAGCGGCGTATCTTCGGGAACCGCCCGCACGTCTGAGAAGAAGCCTGTTGCGAATACCGCGTTAATGTCTCGCTGAAGCTGGGTGCGCGTTGTAGTTGCGCCAGCGCGAGTGCTAATGGCGTTAAATACCGCGTCTTCTAGCTCTGGGCTGGGGGCCCCGCTGACAACCAACTCGGACACCAGCACCCGTGGTTCTTCCTCTGGGGGAGCCGTGGGGGTGGCTTCAGCAGGGGTGGGCTGGGGTTGGGGGATAAACTGGGCCAGTTCAATCGGGTCGCCTAGGCGCGAGGTTCCTGTCTGGGGCAAGGCCAGTTTTGACAGCGTGGAGGAGGTCGTAGGGTCGGCTGTTCCCAGGCTTGTGGTTTCAACTGCTGATGGGGCTGAGGCTTCTAAGAGTTGCGGTTCAGCGGGCTTCTGGGCCAGCCGCTCCGCCAGCGCGGTCGCGTTCACTGCTGTCGAATTTGCTGAATTTGCTGAACTCGCTGAATTTGCCGAGTCTGGAGTCGCTGCGATCGCCCCTTCTGGCATCCCCAATGCGGCATCCACCTCAGCGCGGGCGATCGCCCCTGGCAGCAGGGCTGGCTTGACCAGGCTCGGCGGGGCGGCTGCATCACCCACAGCAGCAGCGGATGCATCAACTGGCTCATGGGGTGCCTGCTGAACCGGACCTTGGGACAATTGCTCGGAAAGGGGGGCAGTCTGGGCACGCGCCGCCGGAGCCGCAAGACCTGAAACGGAAGAAATGGCGATCGCCGCCAATACGACAGGAGAAAAACGCATAGGTTTTAACACGTCCACACACCACAGACAGGAAGAACTGAGCAAAACAATCGGCTAGGTCAGCCAGGAACGATTCGGATCAGCGCGACGGCATAGCCCAGTCGAGATAGCCTAGTCGAGACGCAGATCGGGATTGACGAGCCGAGTGCGATTCCCGTAGGGATCGCTTCGCGAATCGCAATTCCGAGCAAACGGAGCAATTTTACAGCATTGGCAACGCCCTTCTAGACACTTTGTGCCAGAACTCGCTGTAGCACCTGCTGGTACGCAGCCTCCACATCGCCCAAATCGCGTCGAAATCGGTCTTTATCCATCACCCTGCGGTTGGGGTCAGACTCCGCCTGGTTCCACAGACGGCACGTATCGGGACTAATCTCATCCGCCAGCAGCAGCTTGCCTGTTCCATCAACCCCAAACTCCAGTTTGAAGTCCACCAGCGTAATCCCACACTGATTGAAGAACTCAGACAGCACTTGGTTGACCCGCAGCGCCATTTCCCGGAGTTGTTGCACCTGATCGGGTGTAGCCAGCCCCATCACGCGCAGCCGATCTTCAGTCAGCAGCGGATCGCCGAGGGCATCGTTTTTAAGGTAAAACTCCACCAGCGGCGGACTGAGCGGGGTTCCCAATTCCAACCCAGTCTGTTGACAGAGACTCCCCGCTGCAATGTTCCTGACTACCACCTCTAGGGGCACAATCGATACCCGCCGCACCCGCATGGTGTTGGAGGTGGGGCAGTCGATCAGGTGAGTCGGCACGCCCTGCGCCTCTAGCAGGCGAAACAAGTGCTGCGACATGGCGCAATTTACCTCGCCTTTGCCGGAAATCGTGCCCCGCTTTTGGGCATTAAACGCGGTTGCATCGTCTTTGAAGTAGGTCAGCAAGACTTCTGGATCGTCGGTGGCGTAGAGGATTTTGGCCTTGCCCTCGTATAGTTTTTGGGCAGCAAGGTTTTCGGCGACGGGATTTTCGGCGACGGGATTTTCGGCGGCAGGCGGTTCAAAGGCATTCATGGCAGCAGGGGAAAGAGACTCCAAAAGAACATTCTATGCAAGCGATTCAAGTTCCGTCGGCTGGTTTAATCTAGCGGTTGATGAAACTGGTTCCAGGCGGCGGCAGCTTCGGGGCTGGAGGGCACGCCGCGCCGCAGCAGGGCAACGCCATCCTGAAAATCCATCAGCCCAAAGCTGCCGTCTCGGAGCCAGCCGAGGACGCGGTTGGTCATGCCAAAAAAGCTTCTGCCTTCGTCGGGAAAGGCCGCCGAAAAGCGCAGTGGATACCAAAAATCCAGCACGGCATATTCCACGCCAATCTGTTTGCGGTCGTCGTTGATCAGGCGCGTGCCCGGATAGCGCAAGACCTCGCGGCGGCTGGAGAGATGCGCCACGATGTTTCCCGTGGCGGTGACGCTGGCATCGTCGGGGATTTGCCGCAAGAGCGATCGCACGGCTTGGGCGTGTTCCCACTGGCGGGCGGGTGACGTGTAGACCCACGGCTGAATCGAGTCAGGAATGAAGACCGACAGCGCCCGATTGGGATTTGACGCGATCGTTAGCAGCAGCGCCAGCCCCAGGCAAAAGAGCCAAAACTGCCGCAAGCGTGGGCGAAACCAGTGGGGATGCTTGTGCCACCAGAGGATTGCGCCGTAGAACAAACCTGGAACCAGCGACACGGCGTAGCGCAGGTGCATCGACAGGGCAGTAGGGTCCTCTTGCAGCAGCAGCTTGAGCAGCGGAAACCCGGTCAGCAGCCACGCATCCAGCGAAATCACCGGCACAAACGCCAGCGGCAGCCATTGCGCCAGGACATAGCTGAGGGTGCGTCCCGGTGGGTTGACCACTTCTGCCAGAACCTGGTCGGGGTTGCGGATCATCGCCCACAGCACCTCTAGCGTCGAAGCCTCCTGCCCGTCGGTAAACCGTCCAAACTGCTCCACCATGAACCGCCGCGAAATGTCCGGTGCAAACAGCGGCATCACCCAATTCGTCAGCAGCAGCATATAGCCCAGGCTGAGGACGCACACCGCCACCCCCGCCCGCAAAAACCGCCGCGATGCTGCCATGTAGAAGCCCACGCCAAAGGTAATCACCCCGGCATCTTCGCGCACTACCAGCGTCAGCCCCAGCAGCAGCCAAAACAGCCACCAGCGCCGCTTTTCCATCGCCCATAGCAGGCCAAAGACAAACAGCGGAATTTGGGAGAAATCGTGGAAATTGGCCAGCGTCGGCGCGATGACCGCATTCGCGCAAAAGTAGCTGACGGCAATCAGCGCCGACACCTGGGGCGGGTGATAGTGACGGGCCAGCGCGTATAGCACTAGTCCGCCTGCTGTCATCAGCGTCACTTGCAGCAGCGACAGCCCCGCAGGGGACTGAAACAGGGCATAAATCGGCAGCCACAGCAGCAGCGCCGGGGTGAAATGCTGGGCGAGGCGGCGATAAAACACCTCCGGCAGTTGGTTGTCTAGCTGCACGGCGCTCGATTCGCTGGAGGAGAGGGAGCTTTCAAACCAGCGCCCGTGCAGGCTATTCCAAAACACCTGGTTAAAGATGCCCTGGTCGAACGACACAAACGTCGGGAAAAAGTTATAGAACCGTTGCAGCGCAAAAATGCTGCACAGCACCCAGAAGAGGGCCGCCGCGATCAGCACCGTCCCCCAGCCCCAGCCAAACTTGTGTTTTGTGCGAGGTTCTGTCCCCTCGCGTCGTTCATCGCCCATTGTGTTTACTCTCGGCTCACTCTCGGCTCACTCTCGGTTCACTTTTTGATTTGCTGCCCAGTCTCACACCTGACCTCTCGCTGCTACGGGCGCTGGAGGAGGCGATCGCCCATGCGGTTGCGGTGTTTGTCGATAGTGACGAGGCGAATGTGATCCTTCGGATGTTCTGCGAGGCAGGTTTCCAGAGCGGCGATCGCCTCCTCTGGGCTGCCATCGTAGGTTCCAAAACATTGCCATGAACCCATGCGATAGCGACGCTCATCCACGTACTCAATGCCGAGTCGCAGTCCTCCTGCCAGGATGCTGCGGATGTCCTCGGCGACCTCTGCCACGATAGGGTGCAGTGTTCTAGTTGGCACACTTTGAGACAGAACCCCACCGTTCCCGTTTGAGGACTTGGAGGGTGTAGGTTCGGCTGCACCAGGGCGATCGCCATAATACATAAAGTATTTATCGGACTTGCTGACCGAATGGCTGGCACGGTTCGCTGAGCGGGGGCGATCGCCCTTCAGCACCTCGTGATACTCAGACACTAGCCGCAGTTCACGAATTCGTTCTTGTTCCTGCACCATCTCCGTGCCAATCTCAATTAAATGTTGCAGGCTAAAGTTGGGTTTTTGAAATTCCATCGGCTTGCCGTCGCTGTGAACCACCGTCTGCGAAATCTTGTCGATGCCGACCTGGTGAATGAGCGTGCGAACCTGTTCATCATACAAGCGCGATCGCAGTGCGCCAAAAAAGTCCGTCGCCTGTTCAGCAAAGTGATCCACCAGCGCTTCCACATCTGATCGGGGAACGCCATCCGCCTCAAAAATGCCCGCCACAATGCCCAGCCGATCGTCCCGCGTCGGGTCCCAAAAGAATTTCTCCATCCGTCCATCGCGGATCAGCGGCGCATACAGCGTTGCAAAGTCATTGCCCGTCACGATAATCGGAATTCGCTGGGTCGGCTCTGCGTCATAGCTGCCCGGAAGCTGCACATTGGTCGGGTTGTCGGCAATGTTCATCAGCGTGGCATTGACCAACTGCGTGTTCACGGTATATTGCGTGCTGGCATCCACCCGCCCAATGCCCGCATCTACGTCGTTGATCATTAGCACTGCCATGCGCCCGTGGGTGCGGCTCCACTCGCCCGCCTCCCGATAGCGCAGCCGAATTAGCCGCGCCGGATCGCCCGCATCGGGGCTTTCCAACTCGCCCGCCGACATATACACCGCCCCCAGCCCCATGCGCTTAAACACCAGCTCGCACATAAAGGTTTTGCCCTCGCCTTTGCGCCCATGAATCCCCAAAATCAGCGGCACCTTGACATTGGGCAACGCCAGAAAGTTCTTGGTAATATGCACCGCGAGGCGATCGAGAAATTTTGGCGGAATGTAGTAGACCATTTTGGACGGGATGGGGTAAGACGTGACGGGAGGAGGGGAAACTCTAAACTCGCTGCTTGCTATTCATCACCCTGTCCATCATCTCATCATCGCCTCGCATCCAGAATTTTTAGGAGCCACGCATTTATTCAGTGAAGCTCTGCCAGAGCATAGCGACTCAAGGAGCGTTGCAGGGGAATCGCCTAGAATAAGACTCAACCCTCACGCTCTAATCCGCCCTTTTCAGTTCGCCCTCTGCTCTTGGAGCCTCGCTCATGGTGCAAGTTCCCACAAAACCGTTGACCCTAGAGGAATTTCTGGCGCTGCCCGAAACCAAGCCCGCCAGCGAATTCATCGATGGCAATATCATTCAAAAGCCCATGCCCCAAGGAAAGCACAGCGTTTTACAGCGCGAATTGACCTTCACGCTCACGGCTGCGTTTCGCGCCAATCCTGTAGGGCAGGCGTTTCCAGAACTGCGCTGTACCTTTGGCGGGCGCTCGATTGTGCCCGACATCGCGGTTTTCCGCGCCGATCGCATTCCCAGAGACAGCAGCGGCGAAGTGGCCAATACGTTCAACCTGCCGCCCGACTGGACGATAGAAATCCTTTCGCCCGGACAGAGCCAGTCCAGGGTGATTCGCAACATTCTGCACTGCCTCAGTCACGGCGCGGAACTGGGCTGGCTGCTCGACCCGGAAGAGGTCTGCATCTTTGTCTATGGTGCAGATCGCTCAGTGCAGCTTTTTGATGAGCCGGACAGCGTGCTGCCTGTGCCCGCGTTTGCCGAGGCAGTGCAGCTCACCGTCGGCGAAATTTTCGGCTGGCTGCAAGTGTAAATGACTAATTGCCATAAATAAATTCAAGCCGAGCAACCGTTCGGCGATGAGGCTTACCAGGCTGCTCGACTTTGTTTGATTTTTGGATAGTCCATGAACTGGATATCACAGGAGCAGATCTGGACTCTCCTTCAACACGCTCGACGAATTGCCATCCATCGACTCTGGCACAGAAGAGTGCAGGGAAAACACCGACCACCCGAAACCCGATGTTATTGTTGCGGTTGTGCGGCGTGTTACGGTTGCGATTGGCAGAGCGGCAAAAGGCCGGATAGTAGAACCAGGAACCGCCCCGCACCAGCCTGTAGCGATCGTCACCCTCAGTTATCCAAGCGCTGCCATCAGTGGGCGATCGCTCGTAGGTGGGGTGCCAGTGATCGAGACACCATTCGTAAACATTGCCGTGCATATCGCCCAAGCCAAAACTATTGACCCCAAAGCTGCCGACTTCGGTGGTTGCCTGTCGATAGACCCCGACTGTGCCGTTGCCGTGTGTGTAGGTGGCGTCGTAGTTGGCAAGGTCGGAGCGGAGGGTGTCTCCCAGGTGGAAGGGGTCGGTGGTTCCGGCGCGGCAGGCATATTCCCATTCGGCTTCGCTGGGCAGGCGGTAGGGCTTGCCCGTGTGCTGCGAGAGGCGATCGCAAAACTCGATCGCGTCGTACCAGGAGATACTTTCGACGGGGCGATCGCCGCCTTTAAAGCTAGCGTTGGCTGGGTCTGGATCAAGTTCTCGATTCACCGGGGGCAACGCCGCCACCGCCCGCCACTGCGCCTGGGTGATAGGAAACTGGCTTATCGAAAAAGGCGGCACCGTGACCTGATGCTGCTGCTCTACAATCAGCCCTGTTGTTTCTGGAAGGTTGTATTGATAGTAATCGCGCCCTTCTTCTTCTGGCGGCGACTCCATCAGAAACGCTCCGCCGGGAATTTTCACCAAGTTGAGGATCTGCTCTAGTGGCAGGGCTTCTTGATAGACCGGAATCGACTTGACCTGCGTGCTGATCTGCCCATCTCGCAGTTGCACCATCAGCATGGGCACGGGCTGTCCGCTGGGTGCGCCGATCAGCCCTAGGGCGCGGGCGGCTCCCTGGCGCAGGGTCAATTGCCAATCCGGCTCCCCTTCGCCCTTTTTGGGAGAAGGGGCTGGGGGATGAGGGCGAATTTGCAGAACTGGGATGCGCTCCGACTCGATCCACCCAGCGAAGGGAGAGGCGCTGAAATTTTTGCCCCCTTGGACGGAGTTTGCCTAGCGAAACGCCTGGATTTGGGTTGAATCCTTTATGATGAGTGAAACCTTTTTTGCTGAGCAATTTTTGGCTGCAAATCGGCCTTCAGGCTTCTGGCCTTTGGCAATTGCACAGCGTCAGCGCAATCCTTAGAACAGTTCCTCAGAACAGTTAGAGGTTTCAGAAGCTCTGATTAGGTCGGCTTTCTAACCCCTAACCCCTAACTCCTCCATCGCGCCCAACTAGACTATGCAAGGTTTCAACATGCACGTTTCCAAGTCCCTGCGCCGACTGCTGATTTTGCCCTTGGTGGCGCTGTTTTCCGCCTTTGTCGTGGTGTCCTGCGCGGGCGGCAGTGGCGGCCCCAGTGGCTCTACCTCCGGGGGGACGGTCACCGTCGGCTCCAAGGACTTCACCGAAGCATTTATCATCGGCGAGATGTATGCGCTGGTGCTGGAAAAGGCGGGGCTGACGGTGAACCGCAAGCTGAACCTGGGGGGAACGCCTGTGGCCCAAGCAGCGCTGATGAGTGGCGAAATTGACCTGTACCCCGAATACACGGGCACGGGGCTGCTAACGGTGCTAAAATTGCCTGCCCAGAGCGATCGCCAGGCCGTGTTTGAAGCCGTCTCTAAAGGCTATAAAGAGCAATTTGACCTGGTGTGGCTGGAACCGTCGCCCATGAACAACACCCAGGCGCTAGCCATGACCCGCGCCAAGTCTGAAGAACTGGGCATTAGAACCATTTCTGATATGGCTGCTAGAGCCAGCGAACTGACGATTATCGGCCCGCCAGAGTTTGAGCAGCGTGAAGACGGTCTCCCCGGCATCAAAAAAGCCTACGGCGACTTCCAGCTAAAAGGCTACAAAGCCGTTGACCCAGGTCTGCGCTACAAAGGGCTGGTGGATGGCGAAGCAGATGTCGCTGTTGCCTTTGGCACCGATGGTGAAATCGCAGCCTTTGATCTGGTGCTGCTGGAAGATGACAAAAACCTCTTCCCGCCCTACCAGGTTGCGCCTGTGGTTCGGCAAAAGGCGCTGGATGCCAATCCTCAAATTGCCGACGCGCTGAATGCCCTTGCGCCCAAGCTCACCGACGATGTGATGCAAACCCTCAACTTTGAAGTCAGCGGCAACCAGAAGGAACCCGCCGACGTGGCCCGCGAGTTTCTGACGAGCGAAGGGCTGATTTAGGGGCTACTCCATGAGCACTATCCGATTTGATAATGTGCTGCTCCGCTTTCCGAGCATGGCCCGGGCGGCGGTGGATCACGTCAGTTGTGAGGTGGAGTCGGGCAATCTGGTCGTCATCTTGGGGCCGAGCGGCTGCGGCAAGACGACCCTGCTGAAGATGGTGAATCGGCTGTATGAGCCGACAGCAGGCACCATTTATCTGGGCGACACGGACATTCGCCAACTGCCCAAGACCCGCCTCCGCCAGCAGATTGGCTATGTGATTCAGCAGTCGGGGCTGTTTCCCCACATGACCGTAGCGCAGAATATTGCTGTTGTGCCCAGGCTGCTAGGCTGGGCCAATCCCCGCATTCAGGCGCGGATCGACGAACTGCTGGATTTGGTGGCGCTGCCGCCAGGGGAATATCGCGATCGCTATCCCGCCCAACTCTCCGGCGGACAGCAGCAGCGGGTGGGGCTGGCGCGGGCGCTAGCGGGCGACCCGCAGGTGATGCTGATGGACGAACCCTTTGGAGCAATCGATGCGATTACCCGTGCTACGCTGCAAGACGAAATTTTGCGGCTGCAACGGCAGTTGAAAAAGACGATTCTGTTTGTCTCACACGATGTTGAAGAGGCACTACGGCTGGGCGATCGCATTTTGATTATGAAGGCGGGACAGATCGTGCAATACGACACGCCATTCAATATCTTGACCAAACCGGCTGACGAGTTTGTGCATAACTTGGTGGGTGCGGACGACATGGTGCGCCAGCTCAGCCTGCTGCGCGTGGCCACCGCCATGACTCACTTGCCCGACGGCTACGCCCTCAATGGACACAATGGACAACCCACCATCGCCCGCGAAGACAGCCTGCGCGATGCCCTGTCGCTGATTCTCCGCACCGGCGCACCCAAGCTCACCGTGCTAGAAGACGGTTCCCCCGTGGGCACGCTGACCCTGGAGCATATCCGCGACTCTGCCAGCGTGGGCGCGAGGGGCTAGAGGGATTTCGGAAGCTAGACCATCACCCCATACCGCACGCCCAGTTGCCGGAGCCACTTACGGTAGGCTAGCGACGTGCGATCGCCCGGCAGGTGAAACTCGATCGCAGGATTTAGCGGCAGTTGCGGCGGGTCGTGGGATTCCAGATTGTCTAGGTCTTGCTGCACGATGCGATCCTGAAAGGCAATCAGTTCTGCATTCGGAATCTCCTGTCCAAAGTTCAGCACCATTGCCATCCAGCCGACGCACTCCGTCTCGCTGACAGGCGTGACGTGATACAGCAGCGCCAGATTTTCGCCGTTGGGGCTGGGCTTGCGGAGGTGCGCCGTGAGCGGACGCTCTACGCGGTAATCATAGACCACCTCGCTGCCACTGCCTGTGCCGTAGGGGTCGGGCTGCCAGATGCGTAGATTGCGGGCCACGATGCCTGCGGGCGTGACCTGCACCTCATAGTCGGCGATTTCAGGGCGCTGGGGAGAACCCAGAATGTCAGCGTGCAGAATGGGTAGATGGGTTACGTCCAAAAAGTTCTCGATTGCCCGCGGCCCGCTGGTGTGGATGGTGTAGGGCCCGGCGATCAGCCCGCGATAGCCCGGTTCGCGCCATTCGGGAAAGTCCACAATTCCCTGCTCCGGACTCCCCAGGCAGACATAGACCAGCCCGTAGCGCTCCTGCACGGCGTAGGTTTCGGCGCAGGACTGGGGCGGCGGCGTATAGCCAGGGTGTGCCGGAACCGACACGCAGCGCCCACTGGGGTCAAACGCCAGCCCATGATAGGGACACACAAGGCGATCGCCCTCTACCCGTCCCTTCGACAACTGCACGCTGCGATGGGGACAGCGATCGCGCCACGCCTGCACCGCCCCATCTGCGCTGCGCCAGAGGACGATGCCCGTATCAAGCAAGCGCGATCGCCCCACCGTGCCAATGGGCACATCCACCGACCGAGCCACCACATACCAGTCGTTCCAAATCACCGGGTCAATCGCCGCCGCAGTTGCCTTCAGCGGATTGGCAGCCGGATTGGCCGGGCGATCGCCAGACTCTTCAAGACCGCCCTCCACGCCCAGATCGAACCCTATTCTTCCAGTTGCCACAGCTCTTTATTAAAGTCTTCGTCCAGCACGCGCTTCGGCCGCATGATCAGCACCACTCGCCCCAGGATTGGCTTGGCCGGCGGCACGTCAAACCACTGAATATCCAACTGTCCCTCTTGGTCTACCACAAAGTAGCTGAACTCGTCCCACTGGCGCTGCGCCCGGTCAAGAATCACTAATACCGGCTCCGAGTTGCCCTCCGGCGCATTGGGCAGCTGGTCGCTGTCGGTGATCAGCGCCACGGGGTCTTCGGCCGCCAAAATCACCTGCCAGCCGGGCACTGGCACCCAAGCCCCCGTGCCCGAAAATTTAACAATGCCAAAGGGTTCCTCTTCTTGCAGAATCGGCACCGCCTGGAGGTGGGCGCGAGACAGCGGCAGCCGACCCGCCACCGGAATCACCCTCGGCACCTCTGACTCCGTTTCCAGCCGATAGAACGGCAGCCGGGGAGCCTGCTGCACACGAGCCACGCCAAAATCCGTCAGCAAATGCTCGAGCTGCTGGCGGGCACTGTCGCTGCTGGCGAATTTCAACCCCTGGGCAATCAGGCGCGATCGCGCTTGCAGATCCGCCTGCTGCCGCGCCAGGTTCCAGCAAAAATAAGCCACCGCGTCGCCCGGTGCCTGGGGAAACTTCTCTGGCGGGGCCGCCAGCCGCGAATACTCCTTCATCGCCCGCACCAGATCCCGCGCCCCTTCCGAGTCCACGCCTTTTTGTACCACCAGTTCTGCAATCGCCGCGCGATCGCCCTGGCTCAGCACCCGAAACTCGTACAGCGTATCGCTACCCGTCCGCTCAAAACGGGCCCGCACCGCGTCCGACACGCCCACCTTCAGCATCGACAAATACACCTGCGCCGCTACTACAATCTGGTTTTGCTGCACGGGTTCAAACCCCGTCGCCTCAAAAATTTGCTGCGGCGAATAGCCAGCTTTTTGCAACTGCAAGCAGGCTTTGCCCCAGTCCATCCAGGTGCCCTGCTTTCGTCGCAGCGACAGGAGCAGCGCCTCTATATCTGGCTCGGCGGGGGCGCGGTCGGGGGCGGGCGACGCTGGAGACGTTTCGGAAGGTTCGGGTGGCAGGTCAATCATAGGGCGTGAGATTCTGCGCCAAAGGGCGATCGCAACAAGGCTATTCCCCATTAAACGCCAAATCTCTCACTTGAAACCCAAAGATTAGTTGACGAAGTTGCCATTCGTCAGGCATCATAGAAAACGCACAAGGGGCTATAGCGCAGTTGGTAGCGCATCTCAATGGCATTGAGAGGGTCAGCGGTTCGAATCCGCTTAGCTCCATTTTTAGAAAGTAGAATTAGAAAGTGGAAGGCTTGATGGGTGAGTGTGATTGCGCCTGGAATTTTGGACAACTTTTCCAAGATTCGCTTCCGTCAAGTTTTGTCAAGCTATCGAAGGAATATTTCGTCGATTACTGAGCCAAATTCTTCGAGGGTGAGTTGTAGAGGCGATACGTGCTACCGCACCTGCTGTCGCCACCGCTGCCCTTGCACCAGAACAGTTGTGGTGGCAGGCGTTATCCCACACGTTCGGCGCACCAACGTTCACCAGGCTCGATGGGCTTGATGCCTCCACACTGCAACAGTGGGCGGAGATCATTGACTATCAGCCAGAAAACCCTTCCCATCATGGCAGTTGGCGATTTTTCTATTCTCCAACTGCGGCAAGCCTTACAGATGGCAATGTTTGGGTTGGGAATGCGATATGAGAAATTGGGACAGTCGTTGGGCGGTGGGTTTGTCTATCGGTTAGGGCAGCATGGATTCATGCCCGATGTCCTGTTTTTCCGAGGTGAGCCGCGCAATCGGCTGTATGAGTATTACCTGGAGGGAGCATCAGAAGTTGGCGCGAGATGCAGCTACATTCCTGCGAGATCACTACTCAATCGAACACTCCGTGCGGCAAAGCCTACGCATTTTAGTGGTGGGTGATTAGTGGTGGGTGATTAGTGGTGGGTGATCTGGTTGCACCTGAACTCTTAAATTTATGGTCTGAGCTAGTGCTGGTTGTTTGGAGATTGGAGAGAACCCACTCTGAATCAGGTCGAACCCGATATACCAGCCCAGAGGCGATGCTCTTTCAGAGCGGCTACGCCAACGCACGACAATTAAGTGACTATTTAAGTGTATTAAGTGACTATCCTCGAATTCACCTGGTGAATGCTGGAAAAGATCTCACCTCTACCAAAACAGCACTGCTGAATGCAGGTTATGTCGAGCTTTGAAGAATTTTCTGTTCTGGGGTTTGCTGAATTGGGTTGGGCAATAAAGTGGGGACAGATATATAGATACAATACAAAGAGCCTGGAGTTTCAGGATGGCTCAGACTGTGAAAGAGATGCGAATCGGTCAATACCTGACGCTGAACGAGTTTTGCACCTGCACGCAAACTTACCAGAAGTATGCGGATCAGATTAACCCGTATCCAGAAAACCGGTCAGAGACAATCCCAGCTTTAGAGGCTCTGTGCCATCAAATCCTTGACCCTGTGATTGCTCACTTCGGCAGGGAGCGGTTTCAGTTAACCTACGGGTTCTGCTCAAAGGATTTGATCAAAGGATTTGAAACGGTTTCTGGCTCAGAAAGACCTGGAGACAGGCATCAAGAATGGTCGGGTTGACCCAAGCCGGGATCAGCACATGGCACATGAGAAAAATCGAAATGGCAAGTATTATTGTTCCAAGAGTTTGGATGTTCAGGCTCTCTATCTAAGATCTCTAGAACAGCTAGAACTAAAAGAGGTTTATATTTAAATTCTCCACCTTGACTACGCCGAGAACGTAGTTTACGAATCCATTGTGTAATTAAAGAACGGTACATATCTTAATCCCACCAATAAGAGATGATCACAGCATCTTGATCGCGTTTCAAGTCTTCGCCCCATAAAGCTTTGCGGAGACGGAGTGATACATAGTCTCGAAATTCCCAATCTTCAGTCTCCTCAGCATTCGTGCCATCACACACATCTACACAATCTGCTCGCCACTTCTTTCCCAAATCCATTAATTGAGCTACCGTCGTGTCTCGGTTTTCTGCTAAGACATACAGTGTGTCTGCTGGATAAGGAACAAAGTGAATGATGCTTGATTCTGGCATTGGACGATAGTTTGCCATTGCCAGTAGCGTTTCAAGCACTCCATTAAAACTCAATCCATCTTTATCTGGCGCATAAATGGGTTTCGTAAAAAGAAAACTTTTCCACAGATGGTGATGGTTAGTGAGATCTGTGATTACTTCTTGTCCATCAAATTCGTTAAACCGACGTTGCCAGACTAGAGCCGCAAATAGCTCCTGAGGTGAGTAGGACTGAGCAAGCGACTGAATTCTCTCTAGCTCAAGCATTATTCTTCCTCATTCTTTCGCCCTGTTTGCTTTGCTCGGATAGCCGATCGCACCAACTTCACTCGATAGGGATCAGCATCTTTTCGCCATACCACACGATGCCCCTTTAATTCAGCACAATGCTCCTCCAGGCATTTTTGCCAGCCACGATCGTCATAAATCAGGCGCAAGTCATCCAGTAAGCCCCAATCGGTTTCCTGCCGCGTCAGCTTCGCGAACTTCTCATAGAGCGGATAGTCGGCTGTCACCATTGAATCTTTTTGGTGCAGCAGGGGTGGGTTATCGTTGGGGTCATAATCCCGATAATGGACGTGGAGATCTCGTAAGTCAATCTCCATACTGGTGTGCAGGGCAGGATGAGGGTCGGTGTCAAAATGAGGGTAGAACAGGTAGGAAATCTTGGGTTTACGGAAGTGGAACTTGACGACATTGGCTTCCTGGGGGCGACCGATCGTGCGAGAGGCACAACCCTCGTAGAGCCTCAGTAGCAGATCAAGTGCCTCGATCGCCGACACATGCACCCACAGCGAATTCGGTCGCTTCTGCCCGATTGCACTACTCTTGCAGCGTTCCTCGACGACCTCTAGATTGCCCAAACTCATCAGCATCAGGTCTGCCGCAGCACAGGCTTGCTGATAGCCTCCAAATAGACTTTTGATGTCGTTCTGAACCACAGGTGTCAAGTCCCGCAGCTTGGGACGACGACCAAAATGGCTTAACGCTAGATAAACCAGCAAGTCCTGACGGCGGCGATCGCTAATCTCATCCCATTCCTGTGGGTTTGTGGCTTGTAGGACGATCTGGAATGCCCGTCGCAGATTACCAAATTCAGCACTAAGGGTTTCCGTCTCAGGCAGTTCCTCTAGGGTTGGTAGTCGTCCCCGCTCCGTAAAGAATGCCATCAATGGAGTGAGCAGTTCCTTGTAATCTTCAAACCGTTTATTTGCGAGTTGAACTTTCGGAACACTGACGCGCGATCGAAACCGGGAGGCCCGAAAAGTCTGAGCCTGGGCCTCGTCTCGAAAAACAAAGTAGATCCCTAATGCTGCTGGAACTGCATCAACCCCAAGCACCTGGTCAATGTAAATCTTTAGTTCCTCCTGGTCATAGTATTTCTGGAAGGTATTACGGCTGGTAATCACCCCATCCCCATAGGCAATTTGGCTATTCCCCTGCGCGATGAGAACCTGGGCTGCCACAATGAGCACCTGCCCGGTTAGCTCCCAGGCTTTAATCAAAGCCTCACGTCGCTCTGCCTGAGACTCGATGACATTGATGACATATCCCAAGTTAACGACATCCGCAGCCACTAGGGGAGAATCTGGACGGTAGTAGGGGTCCCAGCCAGCACTCTCGTAGCCCAGTTTAGCCACCCGCTCCAGATCTCCGCCCTGCCCACAGCCGTAGTCAAAGAAGGTTGTGGTTTGGTTCAGCAGCCCTGTCTCTAATGCCAAACGCACAGGTTTAGAGAAGTCGTTTCGGCTGATAGCTGCTTTGTGGCGATCGATCTTAACCTGAGAAGAACGAGAATTCAGTAGAGAACGATGAACCAGCGTATGTCCTTGAAACGCCACCTTAAATTGGGCTAAGCGTTCCTCCCAAGCTAAGCGTGTCCCGATCGCCTTCGGATTATCCAATAGTCCTAGAGCTTCTTCCTGACGAGTGAGGGCAGCGAACTGCTGGTAGTGGGGATAATCAGTCGTAACAAAAGTTTCTTTTCGGTGAAGAATAAAGGGGTTGCCTGCCTCACCGTAATCTCGATAGTTCACCTCACGGCTTTGCAGGTTCACCTGAATGCTGGACTGAAGCGCAGGATGTGGATCGCTGTCAAACTCTGGGTATGAGAGATAGGAAATACTCGGCTTTTCTAGATTGAATTTAACGAGCGTGATCCCTTCTGGGCGGGCAGCAATTTCCCTTGCTGCACTCTCGTACTCTTGGAGAAGCGGGTCTAATGATTCTAGGGCTGAGACGTGGACGTATAAGGCATCCGGCAGAAGCTTACCCACCTTGCTGCGTTGGCAGGTAACGGCGATCGCACTAAAGTCATCAAGGCTACAAAACATCCGCAAAAGACTTCATCGGCCTAAGTCGCAATTTGAACCCATTATGCTATTGCCCTTAAACGGTTGATCACTTTTTGCGCTTCATTATTCTGCGTTATCCCTGTTAATTAAGGAGTTAATTAAGGACAATTAAGCTCCTCCCTCTATATATGGAGTAGCATAATAGATGCACGCTATAGCTGGGGCTTTCCAGGACGCTCCGAATCGTAAAAAATAGGTACATTCGTTCTATAAAATTATGGCGGTAGAGTATGGCGGTAGAGCAAGCGAATCGCAATACAGATGCCAGTGGCAATTCTAAAGCCATCGTCTTTGCTCGTCATGAAACGTTTCATCCCCGCTTTGGTTGGTTGAAGAAAGGTTTTGACCGTGCCTCTATCGATTCGGAGATTTTCTTAAGGGAGGATGCCCCTGTCCGGCTCGGCGTGGGAAAGAACATGGTGCGCTCCATTCGATACTGGTGTTCTGCCTTTAAGCTGCTGAAGGATGACCAGCCAACAGAATTTGGTCAGCAACTTTTGGGGCAGGAAGGCTGGGACTCTTATCTAGAAGATCCTGCCTCGCTTTGGCTGCTGCACTGGAAATTGCTAGAAGCGCCCAACCTAGCGACCGCCTGGGATTTTGCCTTCAACTATTTTCGCCGGGTCGAGTTTACGACTGAAGATTTGTTTTACCAGCTTTGTGAGTACCGCGATCGCAAAGCTCCCCGTATTTCTGAGTCTTCACTCAGAAAGGATGTGAGTTGCATTTTGCGGATGTATGTCGCACAACCCAGTGGTAAGGCTCAAGTCAGCGAAGATTCCCTGGATTGCCCCTTTACGGAACTGGGGTTGATTCACACCGCAGGGGACTCGCGGCACTATCTATTTCGCGTTGGACAAAAACCCAACTTGCCGCCAGAAGTGGTGGTCTATGCCTGCTTACAGCACCATGCTTCTCCTCAGGAGACGCTACGCGAACGAACGGGTAGCCCTGCTAAAACAATCCCCATTGCCAATTTGCTCTACAACCCTGGTAGTCCAGGACTCGTGTTTAAGCTGACTGAAAGTGCCATCTGTAACGCGATCGAAGTTATAGCCCGACGATGGGAGCAAATTCAACTGTCTGATGCTGCCGGAAAGCTGCAATTTTCCTTTGAAGGGGAGCCACTGAGCCTAGCAGCGGCTATCTTAGATGGGTATTATCGGTTCTCCTCTGGAGACGCTCCGCGAACGGGAAGGTGAGCAAGGTGAGTAAGATGACCCATAAGACGCTTGCAACTTACTTTGAGCTACACCGCCGCTACTACCGATCCGTCAACCTAGAGAGAGATTTAGATAAGCCTGATGCAGTGCATGGCTATGTTCCGACGGAGCGATCGGTTGAAGCATTGCGACGTATTCTGTCTACCATTGGCAATCCGAATGCTCACCGCGCCTGGACGCTCACCGGGGTCTATGGCACCGGAAAGTCAGCGTTTGCTCACTATCTGGCGGCGTTGTGTGCCCCAGAAGAAAGTCCGGTTGCTGAGGCAGCTTGGGCGATCGCTGAATCGGTTTTTCCGGCCAATAGCCCCGAAATGGAAGCGATCAGACGCATTCCTGAAGCAGGGTTAGTGAGAGCCGTCGCCACCGCTCAACGAGAACCGCTGAGCTGGACGATTGTGCGCGCCCTGTCCTATGGCTTTGATCGATTTTGGAAAAAAAGGCGGAAGCCAGATTTCTGGATGGATTTGAATGAGTGGCGCTTCCAGGCAGAGGAGGGCAACTGCCAGGTTACCGACCAACAAGTGCTGAAATTGCTTCGAGAGGTTGTCCAGACGGTTGAAACAGATGTGCTGCTCATTATTGATGAGTTGGGCAAGAATCTGGAATATGCGGCGCATCATCAGGGAATTCAAGATCTATACCTGCTGCAACAAATTGCCGAATTAGAGCTAGAGGGCGATTACCAAGTTCACTTGGTGGGGATTCTGCATCAGTCCTTTGCCGGGTATGGCGATCGCCTCTCAACCGTCGAGCAAAGCGAATGGACAAAGATTCACGGACGATTCACAGACATTGTTCTCACTGAATCGCCTAGTCAAATGACTCGCTTAATTGGGCAAGCGATCGTTCACTCCAGTCAAATTCGACCCGACCTTCACCGCCAAGCAGAACACTGGTTTGAGGCGTTAAAAGACGTACTCTCAGAATACGAGATTTCGGCAAAGGTGCTAGCAGATGCCTATCCCCTGCACCCCCTGACGGCGCTGGTGCTGCCCATGCTCTGTGTGCGCTACGCCCAGAACGATCGCTCTCTGTTTACTTTTCTCACCAGCGACGAGCCTTACGCCTTGCCGCAGTTTCTCAAGTCTACGACCATTCAGGGAGATCACATCCCCACCCTGAAGTTGTACCAGCTTTATGACTACTTTGTGGATGCCGTCACCGGATTGGCATCGCGTCTCAACTTACAACGTTGGGTAGAAGTACAGGGGTTGATTCAGGATGCCAGAGACCAGAGCCAGGATGTGCTCAAAGTCCTAAAAACCATTGGAATTCTCAATCTAATCACCTCAACTGGAAAGTTTCGGGCTACTCCTGAATTAGTAGCACTGGCATTGTGCGACACCCCCACCGATGAAAAGGGCCGTCAGCGTTGGCAGAAGACGATCCAATACCTGAAGCAGAAAAAATTAATCACCCACCGCAGCGCTCAAGACGAACTGCGAATCTGGCAAGGCTCTGATTTCGATGTGGAAGCCGCCATTCAAGGGCAAATCGAGCGAGCCTACAATCCCTTAGCCGATTTATTGACCACCACCCATCCCTTAAAACCGCTGGTCGCTCAACGCCATTACACCACGACGGGTAATCTCCGCTATTTTGAGCAGCGGTATGTGGATAGTCGGGTTGACCTGAAGGCGTTAACTGGTGCTAATTCAGGGAGTGATGGTTTGATTGCTTACTGGTTAGATACTGCTTCACCTGAATCAGTTCCAGCACGGACTGCGGATGGCAAACCACTGATTGTGATTACAGTTGCCAATCTTGAACTACTACGAATGCGGAGTGAAGATTTTTGGGCACTGAAGCAGATCTGGAAAGATGCTCCTGAGTTGCAAACGGATGGCGTGGCAAAGCGAGAGGTAAGACAGCGCCTGGTCGAAGCAGAGCAACTCCTGAATGAAACCATCGCTCTAGCATTCAACTGGTCAGCACAAAAAAATACCTGCTGGATTGATGGGCAACTCACCGCCATTGAATCTGACCGGGGCTTTCAATCTGCGCTTTCAAACTTGTGCGATCGCACCTACTGCCAGGGCCTAGTACTCGACAATGAACTGATCAATCGGCGTGAACTGACCTCCCAGGGGGCAAAGGCGCGGCGCGAACTAATTGAGGCCATGCTCAAACACGCTGACAAGCCACGCCTGGGGTTAGCAGGCTATGGGCCGGAAGTCGCCATGTATGGTTCGGTGCTGGAAGCTACGGGAATCCATCGGCAGGAGGATGGGGTGTGGGGATTTTATCGGGCGATCGCTGATTCAGGCGTGGCAATTGTGTGGCAGGCGATCGCCCGGTTTTGTCTGGAAGCTACCGACAAGCCGCGATCGCTTGCTCAACTCTATCAGCAACTAGCCAATCCGCCCTATGGAGTGAAGTCAGGAGTAGTGCCGGTACTATTGGCTGCCGTGTTGCTGCACTATGTCGATGAAGTTTCGGTCTATAAAGATGGCACGTTTATTCCGGTGCTGGGAGCAGAACATTTTGAGCTACTGGTCAAAGATCCATCCCGGTTTGCTGTCAAACATATTGCTGTAATGGGATTGCGATCGCAGGTGTTCCGGGAACTAGAGGCAATTCTCAGAAGCAGTCCTGCGAAGGGGCAACCGGGCAACCGTAATTGCACGATTTTGTCCGTCGTGAAACCGTTGGTGCAGTTTGTCCGCAAGCTCCCCGCATATACGGTGAAATCGAAGCGGCTCAGTGCCAATGCTCAAGCTGTGATTCAGGTGCTGCTGCAAACCCAGGAGCCGGATGAATTACTGTTTGCAGATCTGCCCAGAGCGCTAGGTTTAGACTCAATTCAGATTGACCCGGAACATGAAACAGCGACGGATTCAGCAACAGCGCGACGGTTTCGGGAACAGTTGGTGCAGATCCTACGGGAAATCCACACGGCCTACGATGCCTTGCTGCAAGACTGTGAAGCGATGCTGTACAACGCCTTTGGGCTAAGGAGCGATCGCGATCAACTACGATTGGATTTGCAGTTTCGGGCAAAGTACTTGCTGGGGAACTGTCTGGAGAGCAACCTGAATCGATTTGTGCGGGCGGCAGCAGATGAAACTGTCAGCGATCGCATTTGGTTAGAGTCGCTGCTGATGATTGTGGCCGATAAATCCGCAGAAGCCTGGACGGATCAGGATGTCACAGCCTTTGAGTTAAATTTGAGTGACCTGGCGCGACGGTTCAAAAATTTGGAAGTGCTGCAAAAAGATGTTGCTGCTCATAGTCGAAGTGGCTTTGAGGCGCGACGGTTGACGGTGACTCGACCGGATGGCAGCGAAATTCACCGCATGGTCTGGATGGATCAGGAACAGCAGCAACGTCTCGATCCGCTAATTGAACGAGTTCTGGCAGAATGTCCTGACCCTCAATTACGCCAAGCTTTTCTAACTCTTCTCAGCGAACGAGTGTTGGCAGAAACTTCGCAGCCGCCGCTGCCAATCAACCAACCATCAGCCAAGCCATCCAAAATCCAAAATCCAAAATCCAAAATGGCCTAACCTTGCCGATAATAGAGAGGCAATCAAGCAGACGCAAACGATCTATGCTCTTGGAGTTAAGACGGTTAGAGGTTCCGCCAGGGCAACGGTTGTTGTTGCGGGATGTCACCTGGCAAGAATTTGAAACGATTCTGGACGAACTGGGGGAGCATCGCGGCGCACGTCTCGCCTATGACCAGGGCACATTGGAGATGATGATGCCGTTGCCAGAACATGAAGACGATAAGGAGATCATTGGCGATTTAATCAAAGCCCTGCTGGAAGAACTGGATATGGAATTTAGAAGCCTGGGTTCCACCACGTTTAAGAAGGCGCAGACTCAGGGTTTAGAGCCTGATCAATGTTTTTACATTCAACATGAAGCGGTCATTCGCGGCAAACGACGGATTGATTTAGCGATTGATCCACCTCCAGACCTGGCGATCGAAATTGACGTTACCTCTCGCACCCACCCCAGTATTTATGCCGCACTCGGAGTCCCCGAACTCTGGCAATTCGATCGCGGTACGTTGCAAATCAACATCCTCCGGGGCGATCGCTATGAACTGGTCGCTGAAAGTCCCAATTTTCCAGGATTGCCGTTGGCGGAGGTGCTACCCCGCTATCTGGCGGAAAGTAAAACGATTGGGCGGAATCGCACCGTCAGAGCCTTTCGCCAGTGGGTCAGGGCACAGGGGGAAAGGGGCTGAGCGAGAGCCGGGAGTTTACCGTAATGAATGAATTTGTATCAATATAGCCAGTATGGAGAATACTAATACCAACAAACAACCACGACATATTTTAGGGCTGTCAGGGGGCAAAGACAGTACCGCCCTGGCAATTCTGCTGCATCAGGAAGTGCCGCAGATGGAATATTTCTTTTGTGACACCCACCGGGAGTTGCCAGAAACCTACGAGTATCTGGAGCGGATTAAAGCACGCCTAGGCATCCAGATTCACTATTTGAGTGCAGAGCGAGGATTCGATCACTGGTTAGACATCTATGGGGGGGCACTCCCTTCGCCCCAGATGCGATGGTGTACGAAGCAGCTTAAAATCAAGCCTCTGGAAGCCTTTATCGGTGACGACGAGGCGATTAGCTATGTTGGGATTCGGGCTGATGAGCATCGAGATGGCTATATTTCTACCAAGCCCAATATCAAAGCAGTGTACCCGTTTAAGGAGCGGGGGCTGGTGAAAGCAGATATTTTGCGACTGCTGGAAGAAAGCGGCATTGGGTTGCCCAAATACTACGAGTGGCGATCGCGCTCTGGTTGCTATTTTTGCTTCTTTCAGCGTAAGTATGAATGGGTGATGTTACAGGAAACCCACCCCGACCTGTTTGCCAGAGCCGTGGACTATGAAAGCCAGCACAAAGACGGCAGAACCTACACCTGGACCCAGGGCGAAACGTTGCTGGAGTTGCTAGAGCGGAAAGACCAAATTATTGCCGATCATCACAAAGCCATGGCACGAGAGGCCCAACAAAAGCCCGATCGCCCCCTGGTGGAGAGCCTGAAAGCTATTTTGGATGAAGAGGACGACACCTTGCCCTGTCTTGCGTGCCATCTATAAGCTGAACTCAAAGGATTGAGTACCGTTCGAGATGTCCATCCAGGAGGCTTGATGATCACCACTGCCATCCAACCTACTCAAACCCCTCAACCTGTGCGATTCACAGTGCAGGACTGGTGGGAGAGCAGACCCTAGCCCTTGCCCACGTTTTTCCTTGATTGACTTTTACAAAATACTTTGAGTCCAGCCATGGTACAGGCTCAACCGCAACTTCTATCGTTTCGATAGGAGCTTATACAATGGAGGCACCGAGAATTGGTCTCAGCGGAGAGAGATCCATCATGGCGCTAACGGCTCAGGAATTGGCAGACCTAATGCCCGATGCCCGTCAACTGGAGAGCGATGAACCGGAAATGGAGAGTTCATTACACTACGCCCAGTTGGCGCTCCTGGTGGCTTGTCTGGAATGGCTGTGGCGCGATCGCACTGACTTTTTTATCGGGGCGAATCTCTCTATTTACTTCAGCCGCGACCAGCTTAAAAAGCGCGACTTTCGCGGCCCAGATTTCTTTCTCGTCACGCACACAGAGCGCAAACCCCGAAAATCCTGGGTGGTGTGGGAAGAAGGCGGGCAGTATCCTGACTTGATTATTGAGTTGTTGTCTCCCGCGACGGCCCAAATCGATCGCAGTCTGAAAAAAGCCCTTTACCAAGATCGCTTCAGAACTCCAGAGTATTTCTGGTTCTCGCCAGACACCCTGGAGTTTGAGGGCTATCGGCTAGTGGGGCAACACTATGAGGCCATTGCCCCCAACCAGGTAGGCTGGCGCTGGAGTGAGGTGCTGGGGTTGTTTTTGGGGGTGCAGGATGGGCAGTTGCGCTATTTTACGCAGTTAGGAGAGTTGGTGCCAACCCCGCAAGAGGCTGCGGCTCAGGCAGAGGCACGATCGCGGCGATTAGCAGAGCAGTTGAGGGCACTGGGGGTGGAGCCAGATGCTTAGGCGGTTGCAAACAAAGAGATCCTCAAGCAGCCCTGCACCACCTGCTGGCCCCCAGCCCCACCGCCAAACCACCCTCGGCGGCGGCTCTTCGCAATACGGGAGGCAGCAATACGAGGCAGTGGGCGATCGCACTTTTCTCGGCATTTAATGTCCCTGCCATAATGAAGTTATCCTGGTTTTCTCAATGCCATGACCTCTGCCGCTGCTGACGATTCTTCCCCCGATCTGGTTGCTGCCATTATGGAGCAGGTGAAATCGCTCTCCCCGGAGTACCAGCAGTTTTTCCTCGACTATGTAGAATTTCTGCTCCAGAAGTACTCGCCCGCTCAAACACCCGCTGAAGAAACCGAACAACCAGGAGCCTGACCTGATAGTGATGCAACTCTCCGATGCCCAAACAATCTCCCCCAAGCTTGTAGAGCTTATCCAATCGAAAGTCCAGACGCTTCCAAGAGACCAGCAACAAGCCGCACTGGACTTTCTCAAGTTTCTGCGCCAGAAGAACGAACTGCATCAACCCCGAAAGAGTCTTTGGGAGAGGATTGACGAGGCGGTTGAACGTATCCCAGATGAAGCATGGGATAGTTCTCCAACAGATGGTTCTTATCAGCATGACCACTATCTCTACGGCACACCAAAGCGGGAGCAATGACAGTTTTTATTGATACGGCTTATTGGGTGGCCAGGATTGACAAACGTGATCAGTGGCGGGATAGAGCCAAGGCAGTGACACAACGACTTCTCACGACCCCGCTAGTAACCACAGAGTTGGTACTTGTAGAGGTATTGAACTATTTCAGTGGTTACCGAGCAGAGGTGAAACAGGAGGTTGCAGGCATTGTTGCATCTTTGCTGGATGAATCAGATATCAGAGTCATCTGGCAAAGTCGAGATTTGATGAGGAAAGGCTTGGCACTGTACCGCGATCGCCTGGACAAGGGATACAGCCTGACCGACTGTGTTTCAATGGTGGTGATGCGCCAGGAGACGATTCAGAAGGTTCTGACCCACGACCGGCATTTTCTTCAAGAAGGATTCTCGATACTACTCTAACCCGATCGTTCCATCCCCAATGTCCACGAACCCACCCCACACCCCCCTGAAAAAAGCAGCCCTGCGCCACCTGCTGGCCCCCAGCCCCACCGCCAAACCACCCTCGGTGGCGGCTCTTCGCAATGCGAGGCAGTGGGCTAGGGCGGCAAAGTTGCTCGATGAGCGGGGGTTGACTGCGGAAGGCAAGTTAGTTGCAACGAAAGATCCTTATCTGGAAGCAACAGTTACCGATTGGTTGATTCATTTTCATTTGAGTTCTGGCGATCGCAGTTTGTGGCAATCGTTTGTATTTGAGTTTCTGCCAGAGCATTCAGAATTTACTCAAGATGAATTGTTGAACTACTTCACAAACATATTCTCATCAGAATCATCTGATTCATTGCGTAAGGTCACTCAGTCAATTCTGAAAACCTACACAGATTCAGAGGCGATCGCCAAGAGTCAGTTTCTTACTCACACCCAAAAAACATATTCGATTGGCAATCCAGACCTGTCGAATCCTTACACGACTGGATATTTACTGGCAAAGATTTGGGAGCGAGATTTTAAGGCGCGATCAGCAGTTTTGGTGGATGACATCTTGAATGCAGAGATGGGATTAGCTAGCATTCTAGGGATTCAAAAAGACCAGTTGCGGCAGCAGTTAGATGTTCTGGCTAGATATGACGTAATTGAGCAGCGATCGGCGAAGCCCCATCTCTCTGACACAAAACCACCGATAAAAGAGGAGGGTGAGGCATCTTATCTGGTGTATCGCTGCTGGGAAACCCCAGACGAATTACTGAAGAAAGCCTACGAAAACGATAGGGCAACACCCAACCAACCGCTGATTCAGTCTCTTAGCTTGATTTTGGATGATGACGAAGACGCGCCAGATTTTTCCAGTTTCCTGGAATGGGCAACGGGCTTTATTTCGCTGGATGGCGGGTCGAACACAATCACCAGATTAGCGTCGTGAAGGTATCGCCGCAAAAGGATCAGATAGTTCTCTGCATCGCCGCGACGACGAAAACGGTTCACCACGACACGTTGCATATTGGGCAGTAGACGCACCACTACCCAGACATGAAGTGGACTAGCATTCATCATATTTCTTGAAATCAGCGCAAAGTTTAGCGAGACACTAGCTAAAGTGCCTCCCGAAATCGTTTAATGGAGGATGAGAAAGAACCTCTTACTAGAAAAGTTTTCTAGAAAAATGGGGAATTGTCAAGTGTTTCTAAAAAAGTTTTCCGGATGGAGCAGGATCGACCAAAACTGACCTTAAAACAACTAAGGGAGCAAGCAGGACTCTCACAGGAGGCTTTAGCGCGTCTGGTTGGGGTTAGTAGCAAAACTGTGAGCAACTGGGAAAGAGGAACTAATGTTGCTAGCTTGACAGTTCCTCAGATGAAAGCTCTATGTGAGGCTTTGGGTGTAACCCTCTATGAATTGCCGGACGACTTTAGCTCACAGTGATAGCTGCCTACTGCTTAAGGGAATTCTTACAGTAGATATACTCATAGCCATAAGAGTAAATTTCTATGGATAGTCCATACAGTCTGCCCAATTCTGAAAGCTTGGATATCGCTACTTTTTCCAGACTGCTTGATGACACTACAAATTCTTATAAGTTTCTCTTTTTTCTATCGCTGTTAGACATTCTAAGCAGTCGTTTTTTCAAGACAACTTCACCAATTAGGTTAAAAGATCTAGCTATTGAGATGTTGGTCAATGCTTGGTATCCGCATTCAGTATTTAGGCTATCCTTTGGATTGCAAGACATGGTTGCGGAAAAACTAGATTCTCTAGCATTGCATTTTGACGAATCTCTATTAAAAATCACGGAAGGCAATAAAACCATTGTTCGTGAAGCGATACAAATTAAAAATATTGATGACAGACTCATTAGATATGTTCCTTTTCGATTGATACGACCTTTCTTTAAAGAATTAAGAGGATTGAAAGATCAACAAGTTAACAACGAAGTAAAAAATGCAGCGGAGAGATTTTTTGAAGCTCGAAAACCTTTGTACAAATTCAATCAGGATGCTACAGCAATCCTAATTCATCCTGAATGGGCTTCTTATATTCAAATTAACCACCGAATTATTAGAGGCTGGGTTTCATGGGGTTGGCTGCAATATATGCAGAAAAAGAACCCTAACACTCCTGCCATTGCTAGTAAACTGTTTCCGCCTAGAGAGCGAGAGTCTTTACAAGGGCAAACTTCTTACTGGCGAACAGTTATTGAAAATTGCGAAGATTTAAGATGTATCTACTCAAACCAAATACTAGAGCTTGATGATATTTCACTTGATCACTATTTGCCCTGGTCTTTTGTGGCTCATGATCAGCTATGGAACTTGATTCCAGTTCCTAAAAGCGTTAACTCATCCAAGTCAGACAATATTCCTGACAATATTTATTTTGAAAGATTTATTAAAACACAGCACACAGGACTCATTATTTTCCACAATCATAGTTCTCAAAAGAAATGGACTAACTATATCGAATCGTATTTAGTTGATTTGGGGTTTTCTAATAAAGAAGAGTTGCTGAACTTTGAAAGCCTCAGAAAACAATACGAAATAAAATTCAAGCCTTTGATTGCTCTAGCAGTTAGCCAAGGATTTGAACCTAATTGGAGATATTCTCCCTAAAGCGCATGAATTCTGTTGAGATAGAATCGTGCGTTATCCCTTTGAAAAATTTGAGCGGCGTAAGTTTGTGCGGCGACTTAAGGAACTGACGCTGCTCAAGTTTGAGCCTGCGTTGTGGAAACGCCTGACGGCAGAAGACAAAGAAGCGCTGAGGGCGATCGCCCAGACTGCCCTGATAGAATACTATCAACGATTAGAACTCGGCTCGACCAAGCCCTAGCGCCATGACCACCGACCGCCTGCTGCAACTGCCTCCTCTGGAAAGTGGCGATCTCCATCTTCCGCTAGTGGCGCGAAGTAGAGGATGCCTATCACAGTAATAGAAAACTGGCCAGAGTACACGCTGGCAAGGAAACAGGTGAGATGACGATTCAGGCGATCGAGCTACCAATGGAGAAGATTGCAGAGTTCTGCCGCAAATGGCAGGTGACCGAATTTGCCCTCTTCGGTTCTGTTTTGCGGGATGACTTTCGCCCCGATAGCGATGTCGATGTGATGGTGCAATTTCACCCAGCGGCTCACCCAACTTTCCTTACCTTGGATCTGATGCAAGCAGAACTTCAAACCAGAGTGCATCCCGCTTTTGCGATGAGTATGAGAGCTTAGTTCTAGGCTTTGCCGATAGCGCCAAACTTTGAGCATCGTACCTTGACCCCATACCTGTCATAGACGCTGAGAAAAAAGCCCAAATCCAATCCCACGCTCGTGCCCTTGCCGCTCTGCTGTAAGGGGAAACCGACCCGGAGCAAGTGAAAACGTTGACAGGGATTGAGGCGGCAGTGCGCGGGCACCTGCTTGAACACGTCAGCCCAGAGATTGGGAATTTTCTAGGGCAACCAGCAGCGGCACTACAAGAGGACGAAAACGTAGCCTCGACAGCATCCTCGGTCGACTGCGCTTGAGTGAAAAACAAGCTCAAATTCTGGATATGAGCGGGCAGCAGAAGGACATCGAAGTGTTGACTGGGGTAACGGTTTCTCATAGGACGCAACAATGGCTTGTGCATCGTCAAATCTTTGAGTTGCCGCAAGTGGAAGGAACAGTTGAGGAGATCAGTGTAGCTAGAGGTAAAGTGCAATTGCGAACAGCCCAAGGACAACCGAGTGAATGGCGCGATTACAAAGCAGCGAAGCTGTACGAGTTCTATGTTGCTGCCTTGCTCCAGGACAATGAGCCGTTGGTGAACTGGGTCAAGGTTCAGCCTTTGTCTGACCCACGGTCTAGAGCTAGACATCCCACCCAAGACCAGTTGAGCCGCCATACTGAGAATTGCCGGTGGGAGAGTGTCCGAGCTTGATTCCCCCCTTAGCCCCTTTTTAGAAGGCAAAATCCGGCCGCTCCGGAGAGGGAGCGGTAAGATCAAGATGTCGAAATGTGAAGCATCTTAATTCTGTGGGGGCGATCGCCGTGGATCTCACCTGGCTGGACAATAACTCTTGGCTCATAGACCTAGACAATGTGCGGATTTTGCTCGATCCCTGGCTGGTGGGGCCGCTGACGGTGGGCAACCAGGAGTGGCTATTGAAGGTGACGCATCGCACGCCGCCCGCCATCCCCGACGAGGTGGATCTGATCCTGCTGTCGCAGGGGCTAGAAGACCATGCCCATGTGGAGACGCTGAAGGCGCTCGACAAATCGATCCCGGTAGTGTGTTCGCCGAATGCAGTTAGCGTTGTGACCGAACTGGACTATAGCTCGGTGACGGCACTGGCGCATGGTGAAACATATACCCACAAGGGCGTTTCGATTCAAGCCTTTCCGGGGTCACCCATTGGCCCGTTTTTGACAGAAAACGCCTATATGCTGACGGGGCAAACCGAGGGGACGCGGCTCTACTACGAGCCACACGGCTTTCATGCGCCCGCGCTGGCAGACCTCGCGCCAGTGGATGTGGCGATCGCCCCGCTGATGACGGTGAAACTGCCACTGGTGGGCGCGATTATCCAAGGTCAGGAGAGCGCGGTGGGTTTGGCGCGATCGCTCCAATTGCGATACCTGCTGCCGACGGGGGCGGGGCAGGCGGTGGACTATGCTGGGCTGCTGCCGTCGCTGCTGAAGGGGGAGGGTGGCCCAGCAGAGTGTCGAGCGCTGCTGGCGCAGGCGGGCTTGGCGACGGAAGTGCTGGAACCCAAACCGGGCGATCGCCTTTCGATTTCCCCAGCCTCCTCTCCAGCAACTCCCTCCGTCGCAGCGTAGGATTGTCGTTCGCGCTGCTCTCAAGAGACAGAGGTTTTTTGACCACTGGCATCCCTCAGTGGCTTCAAAAACGCTGTATAATGATGGCTTGTGCCAATTAATGACTTGAGAAAACCGCTATGAGCCGCACTTGTGAACTCACGGGCAAGAAGGCCAACAATGGCTACGCCGTTTCCCACTCGCACCGCCGCACGAAAAAGCTGCAACAGGTGAACCTGCAAGAAAAGCGAGTCTGGTGGCCGCAGGGCAAGCGGTTTGTGACGCTGCGCCTGTCTACCAAGGCGATCAAGACACTCGAAAAGAAGGGGATTGACGCAATGGCCAAAGCTGCGGGCATTGACCTGAACAAGATGTAATGAAGCTGGTGAGCATGAAACTGTCAGAATGAAGCGGTCAGTTTGAAACGCTGGGCGACTTCCTAGCAGTTTTAGAGCCTCACTCCCCTTCGGGACTTCAGGGCTTCAATCAAAGTTTCAAAATTAAACCCAGGCGTGAGACACTGCTCTTGCGCCTGGGTTTGCGTTGTCAGGGCGATCGCACGACACCTTGTTGAGCAATTAGCTGTTGGGCGATTGGCTGTTGGGCGATTGGCTGTTGGGCAATTAATTAGCTTGTTGGGCGATTCAGCATGGCCGCAATGCACTGCCCCGCAAGGCTTCGAGCCGTTACTTCAGCTTTTGCTTGATAAACGTAAGCAACTGGGCCATCTGCTTCTTGAGCGTGTCGATTTCGGCCTGCATTTTGTCAATCTTCTGGTTCAGCGCGGCTACCTCTGCGCTGCTGGAGGCCGTGCTGACCGGGGCTGTCGCAGCCGCGCCCACGGGCTGGGGCCATTTCTTGAACTTGGCCATGGCGGATTTGATCGCTTCGACCAGATCCTTTTGCTCAAAGGGCTTTTCGATGAACTCGAAATATTCGAACGGCTCCGGAAGTTTTTCCGTCACCTCTTCGCGGCGGCCCGACATCAGCACCAGCGGCGCACGCAGTTCAGGTTTTGCCTGGATTTCCTGAAACACTTCCCATCCGCTCATGCGGGGCAGCAGGAAGTCCAGCATGATCAGGTTGGGATGCTCTTGGTGAATCAGGTTGATGCCCTCCACCCCATCTTTGGCTTCCAATACCTCAAAATTGCCCTTGGGCAGCATGTCGCGCACCATGTTGCGGATGACTCGGCTGTCGTCGATAACCAGGATTTTGTGACTTGCCACGGTGGACTCCTGCGGTAGTGACTGGAAGGTAGTAGCGAGCGGGAAAAGCAGCGAATCTAGAATTCTAAATAAAGCGGGGAGCAGGCGGAGACACAGGAACAGCAGCGTAATAAAAACGCGCTTGCTTCAGAATAACGGATGCAACTTTCTGAGACCTACTTTTTGATACTAATACCCAATACTAATACGACTCAGTTTAGCGGTTCATGCTTGAGATCGCGCGATCGCCCGTCAAGATTCGCCCGAAAACGTCACCCTCCCTCGGTGTTGCTCCGAAACTGGGCTTGCTCAACTCAACTCGCGTTTGCGGCGAGTTCTTCTAGAAATCCTTCTAGAATCGAGGGAAGGGCGATCGCCCCCTCTCCTTCGTTATTGTGCCCCCATGAGCCAACCTGTAGAACAGTTGCCTCCAGAATTTACGCAGGAATTTTCTCTGCCCCATCCCGAACGGGCGACCCCTGCGTCCACCCCTCGGCCCAGCCTGCCCGACTGGCTGCGGCGACCGATTGGCAATGCCCGCGACCTGTCCACGGTTCAGCAAATCATCAAAAAACGGCAGATCCACACGATTTGCGAAGAGGGGCGCTGTCCTAACCGGGGCGAGTGCTATCGCCAGAAGACCGCGACGTTTTTGCTGATGGGGCCGACCTGCACGCGCAGTTGCGCCTTTTGCCAGGTGGATAAAGGTCACGCCCCGATGCCGCTCGATCCAGAGGAGCCGCAAAAAGTGGCGGAGGCGGTGCAGCTTTTGGGGTTGCGCTATGTAGTGCTGACTTCGGTGGCGCGGGATGATCTGCCTGATGGTGGCGCAGGCTGGTTCGCTCAGACGATGGCGGCAATTCGGCTGCGAAACCCTGATACCCAGATCGAGGTGCTGACTCCAGATTTTTGGGGTGGCCCTGGGGGCGAAGCCGCCCAGATCGAGCGCATCCAGACCGTGGTGAATGCCCAACCTGCCTGCTATAACCACAATGTGGAAACGGTGCGGCGGCTGCAAGGGCCCGTGCGGCGGGGGGCAAAATATGAGCGATCGCTCTTTGTGTTGCAACAGGTCAAGGTCTTGAACCCCCAGATTCCCACCAAATCGGGGCTGATGCTGGGGCATGGCGAAACCGAGGCAGAGGTGCTGGAAACCCTGCGGGATCTACGCGCTGTGGGCTGCGATCGCCTCACGCTGGGGCAATACATGCAGCCGTCGCTCGATCATCTGCCCGTGCAGCAGTATTGGACTCCTGAAGCGTTTGAGCGGCTAGGGGCGATCGCCCGCGAAATGGGCTTTAGCCATGTACGGTCGGGCCCGCTGGTGCGAAGCTCGTACCACGCAGGCGAAGAGGCATAGCGGCTAATGCAACCGCAAAGCGGCGATTGGTTAACTCTCTTCAAGCTGCGATCGCAGGCGGGTTAGGTCGTCGGCTTCGGGCAGTTGTCTGGCCGGCTCGCCGGACGCTAGCTCATGGGCGGGTTTCCCGATCAGTTCTGCCTTCATCGCAGCCAGTTCGCTGTCGATGTCGTCACCGCTTTCGATCTGGGCAAAGCGTTCTTCGAGCTTGTCGGCATTCAGTTCGGCGATCGCCTCCGACCGCGCTTCTAGATCCAGCACCTTTTGCTCCATCCGCTCAAAGGCAGCCAGTGCGCCCTCAGGGTTATACTTGCCAATCATTTCGTTCAGCCGCTCAGAAGCCTTGGCAGAACGGGCGCGGGCGATGTACAAATCCTTCTTGGTCTTTGCCTCTGCCAGCTTGCTTTCCAGCATGATCATGTTTTTCTTCATCTGAGCAACAATGCCAGCCTGCTGCTCGATTTGCCCCTTCAGCGCCTCCGCGGTGTCCTGATAGGTCTTGCGGCGGGTGAGTGCCTCTCGCGCCAGAGCTTCTTCGCCCTTTTGCAGCGCCAGTTGCGCCCGCTGATACCACTCGCGGGACTGGGCCTCTGCCTGGGTCTGCTGCCGCTCGGTGCGCTTTTGGGTGGCGATCGCCTGGGCCACTGCCTGCCGCAGCCGGATCAGGTCTTCCTGCATATCAATGACGGTCTGCTCCAGAATTTTCTCTGGATCTTCGGCCTGGCTGATCAGGCTATTCAGGTTGGCTCGAATCACGCGCCAGATTCGATCAAGCAGTCCCATGATGACTCCGGATGACGAGGTAAAAAACTGATGCACGGCGAGTTGTCTTACATCGTAACGTAGTCAGCGTTTGGGGGGCAGGCAAGCAAGTTGTAGAAAATTGCCCTGACAGCCTCTTCACAAAGATGGATTCATAAAGACGGATTCACAAAGACGTAAAATTTTGAAATTCCTGGCATCCTCGATGTTAGCCCTCCCTTTTTCGGCGTTCGACCTTGCAGATTCTCAACCTGTTTACCAAAACCGCGTCTGGCAAACCGCCCACGCCGTGCGATCGCCTCTGGTTGCGGCGGGGGCTGGGCATTGAGGGCGATGTCCATGCGCGGGCAGGCAGTCCCCGACAGGTGTTGCTGGCCAGCGCTCCGGTGCTGATGGAACACGGGCTGCGGCCGGGCGACTTGCGAGAAAACCTCCTGCTGGACGGCGTGGTGGAAGCACTGGTATCAGGTCAAGTGTTGCAGCTTGGCAAGGCGGCGCAGGTGCGGATTATGGGCGACTGCGAACCCTGCGCCTATCTGAATACGCTCCAGCCAGGGCTGGCAAAGCGGATCAATGGACAGCGAGGAATGCTGGCGATGGTGATTTCCGACGGCATGGTGCAGGTGGGCGATCGCGCCATTGTGTTGCCGCAGACCTTTCCCGCCGTGCCCAACGACACGCGGGGCAAGCTGCACGAGTTTGTGGCGCGGATTCCGCCGGGGCGCGTCGTGCGGACGACAGAACTGCTGGTGGCGCTGGGGCTAACCGCCAGCCACTATCGCGCCATTCCGGTGATGCTAAAGAAAGCGGAGGCAGGACTGCCCGTGCATCGCGTGGTGGGCGCAGGCGGTCGGCTGCTGACCCAGCATTTGCCCGACCAAGCGGAACGGCTGGCAGCCGAGCAAGTGGAAATCGAACAGGGCGAAGTGCGGGCGGAATTCTGCTGGGAGCCGCAGCAGTTTCACGCGCTGGAGGTTTGATGGGGGCCGGATGGGGCTGCAAATTCGCGCTGGTAGGGAAATCCGAACTCGCGCAACCGAAACCCTGGGCAACTAAAATAAAAGGCGATCGCAGGATTCATCACCTGCTCGAAGGATTGCACCGAAATTCATCCTTCATCCCTCCGCCTTCATCCTTTCCACTCACCTTATCCCTTCATTCCAAAACCTATGACGACGATTCTGGAACAGGGCAATATTTCAATTCATACCGAGAATATTTTCCCGATCATCAAGAAGTGGCTCTATTCTGACCACGAGATTTTCTTGCGGGAGCTAGTGTCTAACGCCGTAGACGCAATTCAAAAGCTGCGGATGGTATCGCACTCTGGCGAATATTCCGGCGACTTGGGCGATCCGCTAATCGAAATCAAGATTGACAAGGATGCAAAAACCCTGTCGGTGTCCGATAACGGCATCGGCATGACTGCCGACGAGGTGAAAAAGTACATCAACCAGGTGGCGTTTTCTAGCGCCGAAGAGTTTGTTGAAAAGTACAAAGCCAGCGGCGATCAGCAGATTATTGGTCACTTTGGGCTGGGCTTTTATTCGTCCTTCATGGTGGCGAAGCATGTCCGCATCGATACGCTGTCCTACAAAGACGGCTCCCAGCCCGTCCGGTGGGATTGTGACGGGTCTACGGAGTTTCAGTTGTCCGAGTCCGATCGCACGACGCGGGGTACAACCGTTACCCTAACGCTGCAAGACGAAGAAGAGGAATATCTAGAGACCGCCCGCATTCAGCAACTGGTGCGGAAGTATTGCGACTTTATGCCCGTGCCAATCCACCTGGATGGCGAACAGATCAACCGCCAGAAAGCACCCTGGAAAGAGTCGCCCAGTTCGCTGACCAAGGACGACTACCTGGAGTTTTATCGCTATCTTTATCCGTTCCAGGAAGACCCGCTGCTGTGGGTGCATTTGAATACCGATTATCCCTTTGTGGTAAACGGCATTCTCTACTTCCCCAAGCTGCGCCCCGATGTGGACGTGACCAAGGGGCAGATCAAGCTGTTCTGCAATCAGGTCTTTGTCAGCGACAACTGCGAAGAGGTGATTCCCCGATTCCTGATGCCGCTGCGGGGCGTGATCGATAGCTCTGATATTCCGCTGAACGTGTCGCGCAGCTTCTTGCAGAACGATCGCACGGTGCGCCGCATTGCGGACTATATTGCCAAGAAAGTGGGCGATCGCCTTAAGGAACTCTACCGCGACGACCGCGAAGCCTACATCCGCAGTTGGCAAGACCTGGGAACCTTCGTCAAGTTCGGCTCGATGAACGACGACAAGTTCAAAAAGCAGGTCGAGGATATCCTGATTTTCCGCACGACCTATCAGGAGCCACCCGCCGAGAAACCGGCTGTAGAAGTGCAGACTGCCGAGGGCGACGTGTGGGAGTCGGGCGCTGCCGCTCCGTCTAATACGGTCGATGGCAAAACCTACACCACGCTCAAGGACTATCTGGAGCGGGTGAAAGAGCGCCACGAAAACCGCGTCTTCTATTGCAACGACGAATCTGGTCAGGCAACCTATGTGGAACTGCACAAGAGCCAGGGGCTAGAGGTGCTGTTCCTGGATTCCTTCATCGATTCGCACTTCGTCAGCTTCTTGGAGCGAGAATACCCCGAAGTGCGCTTCTCGCGGGTCGATTCCGAACTCGACGATACGCTGATTGATAAAGACCAGGCAAACGATATCGTTGACCCGACCACCAACAAGACTCGCAGCGAACAGATTAAAGAACTGTTTGAAAAGGCGCTGAACAAGCCCAAGCTGACGATTCGCACCGAAGCGCTCAAGTCCGACAATGCCGAAGCCGCGCCGCCCGCGATGGTGCTGCTGCCCGAAAGCCTGCGCCGCCTCCAGGAAATGACCGCGCTGCTGCAACAGCAGGAAATGGCGTTCCCAGAGGAACACATTTTGCTGGTAAACACGGCCCATCCGCTGGTGCAAAACTTATTGTCCCGCAGCCAGGGTACGATTCTCCAGCCCGATGGTTCGGCCGCCTCAGACGATCTCTCAGCGCTGCTCTGCCAGCACATCTACGACCTAGCGTTGATGAGCCAGAAGGGATTTGATGCGGAGGGCATGAAGGCCTTCGTAGAGCGCTCGAATCAGGTGCTAACCCGCCTGACTCGTTAGGCTCTTCGGGCGCTAGAATGGTCGCTGCAACAGCAAAAAAGGGGAAGCTTCTAAGACTTCTAAGAAGAGTCCCCCTTTTTCATTGCGAGAAAAGTCTTTGCGAGAGATAGCGAGTCTAGAGGGTTCCAAACCCTTTCTTTTTCTTGTCTTTTTTCTTTTTCTTAGACGGAGGCCCGCCGGGATAGCCGCGCCAGCCGGGAGGTGGGGCGTTGCGCGGGCCACCCATTGCAGGAGCGCCGCCAAAGAGTCCGCCGCCGCCCATTCCTGGAAACCCCATTCCCGGCATCTGCCCCTGGCCCATTTGCTGCATGAGCGATCGCATCTTTTGGAAATCGCTGACCAGCTTGCTCACGTCGTCTAGTCCGTAGCCTGCACCCTTGGCGATGCGGCGGCGGCGACTGGGGGAGCTAGAGAGCAAATCTGGATTTTTGCGCTCCTCGCGGGTCATAGAGTTGATCATTGCCTCTGCCCGTTTAAGCTGCACTTCGCCCTGCTCTAGCTGTTCGCTCGAAATCTTGTTCAAGCCGGGGAGCATTTTCATGATGCCGCCCAGCGACCCCATCGCTTTCAGCAAGCGGGTCTGCTTCAAAAAGTCGTCAAAGTCGAACTGGGCATTGAGGATTTTCTCTTGCAGCTTTTCGGCTTCGGCGATATCGACTTCTTCCTGGGCTTTTTCGACCAGCGTCAGCACGTCGCCCATCCCCAAAATGCGGGATGCCATCCGATCGGGATAGAACGGCTGGAGCGCCTCCACCTTTTCGCCCACGCCTACAAACTTGATCGGCTGCCCCGAAATCCGCCGCACCGACAGCGCCGCGCCGCCCCGCGTGTCGCCGTCCAGCTTGGTCAAAATTGCGCCAGTAATGCCAATTTGGTCATGAAACGTGCGAGTCAGGTTCGCCGCCTCTTGCCCTGTCATCGCGTCTACCACCAGCAGCACTTCATGGGGCTGCACGGTATCTTTAATCTGTGCCAGCTCGGCCATCATGTCGGCATCGATTTGCAGACGACCCGCCGTGTCGATGATGACGGTGTTAATGCCGTCTTCTTTGGCTTTGGCTACGCCTTGTCGAGCAATCTCGACCGGGTTGGCATCGCTGCCTAGCTCAAACACCGGCACGTTAATCTGCTTGCCCAGCGTGATGAGCTGGTCGATCGCAGCAGGTCGGTACACGTCCGTTGCCACCAGCAGCGTACTGCGGTTCTGCTTACGGAGATGCAGCGCCAGCTTTGCTGTAGCCGTCGTTTTACCTGTACCCTGAAGACCCGCCATCAGCACGATGGTCGGCGCAGGCTCCGCCTCGGCGAGGGGAACGTTGGTGTCCCCCATGACCTCTACAAGCTGGTCATGGACGATTTTGATGAACTGCTGATCGGGACGAACGCCAGAAATAACCTCGGCACCCAGCGCCTTTTCCTGCACCTCTGCGACAAAATCTTTCACCACCTGGAGGTTTACGTCTGCCTCCAGCAGGGCCCGCCGCACTTCGCGCAAGGCTTCTTGGATGTTGGCTTCGGAGATTTTATCTTGGCCGCGAAGTTTTTTCCAGGCTCCTTCAAGGCGATCGGCTAGGGCTTCAAACATAGGGAAATCAGGGGTGAACTCGAAGTTGATCTGTGGCTGATGAGGTTAAGACTTTTGGATCTCTATCCTAACGTTATTGGGAGTGTATACAAAAAGCGGAACGCTCCGAGGTGGAACGTCCCGCCTGATGAAAATGCTTGAGAAAAGGACGACAAGATCGCTGAGCGATCGCCCTTTTGGGTTGTATAGGAAGCGCGATCGCCCCTCAAGTCTACTAGCCTATCGAGTCTCAGCGCTCAGCAGTTCCGTAATCGCCTGATGCTCGATCGGCGTTTCGGCAGGAATGTCGCCCCGTGTGTCGGCGATTAGCCAGTCGAGCGCGGCCGCCTGCACGTCGATGGATGCGCCCGTCTTGTCTACGCAATAGCGACCAAACACGAGCTTATCGACCAGGCGCACGCCCGGGCCGAGGCGCGAGTATTCAAAAATCACGCTGTTATCAACCGTTGCGCCGCTGCAAATGTGGCAGTTGGGGCCAATCATCGACGGACCGACAATGCGTGCGCCGTCCTCGATCTTGGTCATGCCGCCAATGTATACCGGGCCCTGAATGTCTACCTTGTCCCAGTTCACGGCGACATTGATGCCCGTGTAGATGCCGGGGCGCACTTCTCGGCCGGGAATTTCGACATTCTTGACTTCGCCCCTCAAAACGCTGCGAATGGCGTGCCAATAGTCAGGCACTTTGCCAATATCCACCCACTCAAAATCCATTGAAATGCCGTAGAAGGGTGCCCCTTTCTCCACTAGCTTGGGGAACAGGTCGCCGCCAATATCAAACTCTACACCAGAGGGAATGTAGTCAAAAATTTCTGGCTCAAAGATATAAATCCCGGTGTTGATCGTCGTGCTAAGGGCTTCTTCGACCGGGGGCTTTTCCTGGAACGCCTGGATGCGGCCCGACTCGTCCGTCACCACGACCCCATAGCTCGACACCTCTTCGCGGGGCACATCTTTCATGATAATGGTGGCGATCGCCCCCTTTTCTCGATGCCAGCGCACCGCCTCGGTCAAATTCAGGTCGATCAGCGCATCACCACACAGCACCACGAACGTATCGTCAAAAAACGGCGCAAAGTCCTGAATCTTCCGCATTCCGCCCGCAGAACCGATAGCCTGACCTTCGAGTTGACCATCCACAATCCGCCCTTCAAAGGAATAGGCAATTTGCACGCCAAAGCGCTGTCCATCGCGGAAATAGCTCTCGATTTCGTAAGCCAGGTGACTCACGTTTACCATGATTTCATCGAAGCCGTGCTGCCGCAGCAGCTCTAGCAGGAACTCCATCACGGGCTTTTGCAGAATGGGAATCATCGGTTTGGGAATCGTGTAGGTGATGGGACGCACACGAGTTCCCTTACCAGCAGCGAGGATCATGGCTTTCATAGCGTTTGCTCTAACCTTTGGGGCAATTTGCTTGGGTTGGTGTGGAGTAATTTACTACAGACAAAAGAAAGTTAACTCTACGTAATCTAAACTTAGTGTTCTCCAATTTAGGAAGACCGTCCAAGAATTGGCTGTGGAATTCACAGAATCTTTGCCAGCAAAACAGGTTGGAAGAAACTCTAATTAAGCCTTGAGTATCCCTTCACAGAAACCGGTTCTAGCCGCGCTCATCCTGAAATGACTCCTCCTGAGACTATGCGTGGTCCAAACCAATTTCTAAACCCACTAGACCAATTCAGAAATTGATTCAGTCGCGACGGGACGAAACCCCTTCCATACCCTAGCCTCCCTCTATCTAATCCAGCAAGTTGGACACAGCAGAGTTTTCCAGGGAATCCGTCTCAGATCCCGCCAGACTCCGCACCCGCAAATCCTGATAGAACTCTTCCTGGAGCAGTTCTACCTTAGATTGGGCAGAGAGATAAAGGAGCGCCCAAAACACCCCCACGCGATCGCCTTGAGGCGTTGCATGGTGTCCCTCTTGTCGGGTTTCTGCTGCTGCGTCCGACGCGACCCACAGTTCTAGCAACTGCTCAAACTCCATCCACTCATCACCCTGGCTCATCGCGTCCCAATGCTCTTGCAAAAACTGCTCCAGCGCAGCAGCAATTTCAGACAGGTTTTCCTGGTGAGCCAGTTGGGTAATGACGCGCACCGCCTGACTGCGCGACTGAGGACGGGGACGACGAACGCGCTGTCGAGGTCGGGGATCGGACACTGCCGCCGCCATCATCTCTAGCTGAGAAATGAGTTCTTGCAGCGTCACCTGGCGACTCTGCATCGGTCGGGCCACCGCTCTCCGCCGCAACCGCCGCTCTAGGCTGAGGGGCAAGGGCGCACCCGCAGTCCCGTCAGATTCTTCCAGAAACTCGTCTTCTAACGGCGCTTCGTCTTGAGTGGTGCGGGCTAGCGTATCGGCCTTGAGCAGCACCAGCATAGAAGCATAGAGAAATGCCTGACCCGACTCGGACAAGTCAGCCTCATAGGGGGCACGGCCGGCTTCCACCGCTTGCAAGGGCTTAAGCTGGCTGAGAAATCGATCAATAACGTCGATAACCTTGACATCCCAGGGGTCAATTTCGCCCCGTTCAGACAGGTCGATCAGCAGGGCGATCGCATTTTGCGCTAGCGAAAGAGCCATTTGCCAGGCAGCCCCAGTTTCCCTAAGGACTAATCTCTATTGGGTACTAATGTAGACGAAATAACCAGCCATCAACCCAATCAGACCCAGCAATAATAGCGGTACCCACAGACTGGCAATGTTGACCATGCGATTGACCCTGCGGCTATTCCTGCGCCAGCGAGGACACCTACTTGGCAAAGACCTCGGTCACTTCCACGTCTTGAGGGGCAGGCTGCGAAGCAGGCAGCAGGCGCTGCTGTTCTTCCAACTCCACCTTATAGCGCTGGATGTCCTGTTCCAATTCCTGAATCCGCACATCTCGCTGCCGCAACTCGCGCCCGGACTCCAGCAAATTTTGAATTTGATTCCACACGCTAAAGACCCAGGCCAAGACTGCGCCAATGCCCATTGCCAGCAAAAGCTCGATCGACAGCGGAGCCTGAAGATCTAGCCCCTCCACCACATGAATGACCGCAGGCTCAGTATTTTCGATGCCAAACAGCACTAGGGCCAGACAAATCACAAAGATGACGACAAAGTTGATTTGGCGCATGGATGTTGTCCCTCAATCTTTCACTCACACAGCAGACACCCAACAATCTTACAAACTTTCTTGCGACAGATGGAGTTCGGAGCCTGGTTGATCTGTCCTGCCAGAGGTCACCTGTTGTCTGGGATACCCATCCTAAAGGACTTTTAGAGCAAGGCTTCGAGCAAGAGTTTGATTACAGGTTGCCAGCAAACGGGGCTGTGTCTGCGAACGCCTTGAGGTTTATCAGGCAAACGAATACCAGGTCGCCTAGGCACTGAATCCTGCTGGCGCTTGAGGGCGCTGTCAATCTATACCTGCTTTGGCGATCGCCCCTATTGTCAGATTGGACTAAAGCTCATTGGGCTAAAGCTCATCGGTCGCAGAACGAGGGTAGAAACAACAAGAACAATTCTCAGAATTTCTACCGAGAAAAGGAGAACTTAAAGTGTAAAAAAATCAGCTGCTCTCCGGATAGCAGCATCATCTTATGAATACTGAGATAGCGTGTTTAGATATCACTTATCCACGCAAGGGTGTACCGATCGAGGATCTACGAGAAGCGCTACAGACAGCCACTTAATGACATGCTGGTCTTTTTTTCCCTAAACCGCCTGGGTCAGTGTTAGCGAGTCAAGCCTCTCTCTTTATCGATATAGACTGGCAGACCTGCATCAGCATTGACTGGGCGATCGCGCTGATCAGAGCCGCCCTTTCAATTATTCTTTAACCTGCTACAGCGTTTTTGAAGCTAGTGAGGCACACGGATGGTCAATAAGCCCTTGCCTCGTGAGGGCAGCATGTGCCTCACCCCGCAAGAAAATGCTGTATTTCAAGACCACAAAATGCCCCAGGAGATAGCTTCAGAAAATCCACGGTTGTCCTGATCGAATCACTGAGAACAGGAATATTCTCCTCAGTATTAAGGAGTTTGTGCGAGTAGCAAGAAAAAGTCACATCTGTTCAGTATTTACTGAGCAAACCCTGAAACAAACGGCATTTCGGGGACTGTTTCGTATGCCAAAACGTGCCGATCTTTGTGAGCAGAACCTGATACGTTGCTTCCCTACCGGAACTTTAAAGAAGTCTCGAACAAATTAAAGCTTCGGGCAACCTTGGCATACGGTTCTATCCAGGCTTGGGGGCGACTTCATAGCATAGGTATCAGGAGCTAGCCAGAACTGGTGAATTCTCAAATCATTCTCCTCATCCCAGTCCACTCACCGTGAAGGAGCGCAAGCAAACCGTGATAGTCACCTCCAGCCAACCTTCTTCCGTCATGAACTACTCCTCAAGACTAATGCAAATCGCTGAGCGACGAGCCGAATTGAAGGAAGTGCATCCCTCGGTGACCAGTAAGGCAAAGCGCTTGATTGATGTTCTGGGCGCGCTGGTGGGGCTGGCGATTACAGGCGCAATCCTGATTCCAGTGGCGATCGCCATCTGGGTAGATGACCCCGGGCCCATCTTCTACAGCCAAATCCGCTGCGGACTTAACGGTCAGTTTTTCCGCATCTGGAAGTTCCGCTCAATGGTCGTCGATGCCGATAAGGTCAAGCACCTGGTTAAAAACGAAGCTCAAGGACTTATTTTTAAGAACGAAAAAGACCCCAGAATCACTCGCGTCGGACGGTTTCTCCGCCGAACCAGCCTCGACGAACTGCCCCAGTTTTGGAATGTCCTGATGGGACAGATGAGCCTGGTAGGGACTCGTCCCCCCACCCAGGATGAAGTGTCGAAGTACAGCCCCCACCACTTCCAGCGCCTCGCCGTGAAGCCTGGAATCACGGGAGAATGGCAAGCAAACGGGCGCTCCACGGTCAAAGACTTTGAAGAAATCGTCAAAATGGATCTGGCTTATCAAAAGAAGTGGTCTGTTGGCTACGACCTCCAGCTCATTCTCAAGACGATTCAAGCTGTGCTGAACAAGAGTGGCGCTTGCTAAGCAGCCCTTCTGCATACCCATACCAGATAAGACTTACGCAGTTGGACAATTTCGCGGGGGCGCAGCCCGCGAGAAATTGTCCAGAATCTAGAAAGCTGATCGCAAGTGCCTAGGTTCTGCCAGATACTCATAACCAAATGCTCATACGGAACTAGCGTCTCCTGAAGTCGCGGGCTATTCTGCAACTCCAGGGGACGTTCTACTGTGAAGAGTAGGCTGGGGAGGAATCTTTCAGAACTTTCAGTAATAGACCGAGCCATCTTGTCGCTTGAAAAAGCGATAGGACGGCTTAATTCCAAATCCCGTCGGTAGCTTGCTTTTCGCGTCTATACAAACGCACAGGTCTTGATTTGGGAGGCGATCGCAGCGATCAATTTGAAATATCACTGATACTGCTTCGACCTGTCGCTCGATCAGGGGTTGATCTTCGGCATCCCGGTCGAGTTGCTCATAAGACCATTGCTCCACCTCAGCGCCAACGCGATCGATTTCCGCTCGCAGCAGCCTCCAGTGCAATCGGTAGCGATCCAAAAACATCAGGTTTTAGTCAAAGAAAGCTCAAAAAGACGGCTCAAAAAGACGGCTCAAACTGAACCGCGCTCTAGCCAGGCCCGCATCTTGCCTGGATTTAGCAGCCCGTAGGGGTCTATCTCTTCCTTAAACGCAAGCTGTACCGGGTCAATGGTTTTGCGGCCGCCGTCCTCCAGAATGTAGGTGTGGGGATTGGCGATAAACGCGCCCTGCTCTTCGTGATACTGGATGATCTCCCTCAGCCGCTCTGGGGTAGAGTAGCGTACCAACTGGAGCGCTGCCGGAACTGCCGTGCCGCCCGTCCGCAGAAACTCGAGGTGCATCATCACCTCGTCGCCAAAATGGCGATACATATGCTCAACGAGCGTGAGCTGTTTGTCAGCCGGAAACAGCGTTTGCAAGTAGGTCAGAGTTGGGTCAACGCTGCGGGCATGGAGCGTCGTGTGGTTCCAGGTGAATTCCATCAGCAGCGTGCCCTTGCTGGCCTCCTGGGCAGATTTTTGATAACACACTGCGCCGCCAAACTCCTTTACTAAATCGGCAAACGGCTCCATGCTGGGTTCTGCTACCATTACAAAGGCGCAGTGCTTGCCGTCGGGAATACTGTTTCGCAGGGCGGCGAAGTAGGTCGGGACTGGATGGGCAAAGACGGTGACGAGCTTTTTGGTGATGCCGTCGGAGTCGCTGAGCGCCTGACCAAAGCGAGCAGCGGTCATAAAGTCGTCAAAGGTAATGATTAGCTCGGCCCAGGGATAGGCGGGGGCTAGAGGAATTTCGAGTTCGGTGATGATGCCATTGGTGCCGTAGGCATGGTTCACCTTTTGCACCTCATCCCCCCGCAGTTCGATGATGCGGGGCGTGTCTTCCATCGTGACGACGCGCACGGCGTGGAGATTGCCGCGATCGCGCAATTGTCCATAGGTAACCGAGCCAATGCCGCCGCTGCCGCCGCCAATAAAGCCGCCAATCGTCGCCGTGCGGTAGGTGGAGGGAGCCATACGAATCTCCCAGCCCAGTTCTCGCGTTTGCTTGTCGATATTGACCAGCTTTGCGCCCGGCTCCACGCAGGCTAGCCCTGGCTTGACCCATTTCACGGCCTGCATCCGGGTCAGATCCAGAATGACACCGCCTTCCAGTGGCACACATTGACCATAGTTGCCTGTGCCAGCGCCGCGCACGGTCAGCGGAATGCGATGCCGAACGCAGACCTGTGCCACTTGCAACACCTCTGCTTCGCTGACGGGTCGCACCACCAGATCCGCCACTTTGTCGTCCAGCAGCGGCCGCAGGATTGGACTATAGGTGTAGTAGTCCTTTGACAGCTTGGCGACTTGCGCGGCATCGCGAATCACCTCTATCCCCGCCAGTTCTGCGGCAATGGCATCCCAATCGATGGTGCGCGGTGCGGTCAGCGTCATTCAAAATCCTCCTTAGATTTGCCCACTTAGATTTACCCAGTGGGGCGATCGCCCGATTAATTAAAAAATCTTTACTTACTGTGGTCTTAATTTAGCCAGATTGCAACCTGCGGTTGGGTGAAGTGGGCTACGAATTTGTGCTGATTAGTTTGTGCTGATTAGAGAATGGCGCTCTCTTTCAGTACGCTTTAGGTTCTGGCATAGCGGTCTAGACCTTTCCGGGGGATTTATGCGACACCGATGGTATGAATGCAAACGTTGCATCAACCCACAGCAGGATAATTCCTATGGCAAGCGAACAATTTCGGCGGCAACTCCGGCGCGAAGCCGAGCAGTGGCGGATTGACGGGCTAATTGAGCCGGGCCAGTATGAGCAACTGGCCGCACAGTATGACTTTGATGCGCTGGAGACGGGCGCACGCGATCGCTTCGTGGTCATTTTGCTGGGGCTGGGCTGCATTTTGCTGGGGCTGGGGGTGATTACCTTCGTCGCGGCAAACTGGCAGGCGATTCCCCACATGGGCAAAATGGTGCTGTTGTTTAGCCTGTTCGTTGCCGCCAATGCAGCGGGCTTTTACCTGTGGCGGCGACCCAAACTACACGGACGCGAACGCTGGCAGCACCGCTTGGGACACGGACTGCTGCTGCTGGGGGCGCTGGTGCTGGGGGCAAACCTGGCGCTGGCGGGGCAGTTGTTTCACCGCAGCGGCGCGTTTTATGAACTGTGCCTGGTGTGGGGATTGGGCGTGCTGGCGATGGCATTTGGGCTGCGGCTGCGATCGCTCGCGCTGCTATCCATTTTGCTGATGGGCGTGGGCTATTGGTCGGGGATGTGGGAAGCCACCCAAATGCAGGCCCTGGGGGGCTTAAATGGACTGATGAGCCTGATGCCGCTGGTGGCGGGGGGACTGTTTACGCTGCTGGCTTATCAGTGTCGCTCGAAGGTGATTTTTGCGCTGGGGGCGATCGCCACCGTTTCGGCGCTGCTCGTCACCCTGAGCGATGTGGGGAACCAGTTTAGTGGTCCTGCTGCTCCTGGCTTTTTGGTGGCGATCGCCTGCACCCTGCCCCCAGCCCTGCTATGGAGCTATGACGACGCGCTATGGTGGCGGCTGAGAAACGCGCCGCTGCCGTTAACTCGTCCATTTCGTCCCGTTGCCCAGGCGATCGCCCTGATTTTCCTGACGGCAACCTGCTATGGATTTTCGTTTCGCAGCATTTGGACTCCCATTTCCGACCAGCCCAGCTTTTCCCAGCAAGTTCGGATTTTGCTCAGCCACAGCGGCGATTTGCTGCTCAACCCCAACCTGTTTGTCTACACTGCGCTGATGCTCATCGGCTGGTTTTACCTGGCCTATCCCCGCCACCGGGGGCAACGCTGGGGACTCTCGCAGCACGACGCAGTGATGCTGGTGTTCTTGCTGACGGTGGGGCTGATTCCGCTCTGGCACTGGGGCGTTGCGCCCATTCAGGCGATCGCCACCTATTTGTTTAACGTGCTGCTGTTCCTGCTGTCGGCGGCGTTCATCCGACAGGGACTCGCCCAGGGCAGCCGCAGCCTGTTTTGGTACGGCATGGTGATGCTGGTCCTGCAAATCATCAGCCGCATGTTGGAATACGAAACCGGACTGCTGCTGAAGTCCGCTGTCTTTGCCCTTTGCGGTCTGGCAGTGCTATTCGTCGGCCTCTGGTTCGAGCGCCACGTCCGCACCCTCGCCCCCGCCGCCACGCTCACCCCCGCCTCTCAGGAAGAAACGGTTTAGCAGGGTTTAGGTGTGCCTCTTGCTTCAAATCCAGCCAGGGCAGGATTCGTGCAGCAGTTGCTTGATTTCGTTGCCTGATTTCGCTGCCTGATTTCGATATTCTCTAGCTTTTCCTTATCGAGCGTCCTATGAATTCCGAATCTCGTCCCTCCAACCGTCACCCCCTCGTCCCCGCTCCCCCGAGCGCACCCACTCCGCAGCATCCCCTCCCGCCCGCTCCCCCGCCCCCCCTCGCGCCTGCCCCGTCTGCCCGCTGGCGCTTCTGGCTGCCCCTGGCGATTCAGGCAGCGCTGATTTTGGTGATTCCCCTGCAAGCCACCTATACCCAGGCAACGGGACAGACCGTAATTTTGCAGACGGGCCCCGTTGACCCCTATCATCCCCTGCGCGGCTATTATGTGACGCTGGGCTACGACATTTCCCAGCCAGGTGAACTGGAGAAACTGCCAGGCTGGAAGGCATTTGAAGCAGAAGCGCAGCAGCGGCGATCGCGCTTTGCGGCTCGGACAATCTACGTCATTCTGGAAGCGTCGGAAGACGCAGATAGCCAGCCGCCCAAACCCTGGAAGCCGGTTGCCGTGTCGGGCGATCGCCCCCGCAACCTGCCCGCCAATCAGGTCGCCCTGAAGGGCATCTATCGCAACGGCTGGGTGAACTATGGGCTAGAGCGATACTACATGCCCGAAGCCGAGCGACTCGACATCAACAACCGCATCGCCGAACTGCAACAGGCCAATCCACAATCGCCCAACTTTGTCATGGAAGCCAAAGTCGGAGCCAATGGCGAAGCCGTGCTGACCCGAATGTGGCTCGCTGACCAGCCCTATCAGTTTTGAGGACGGTCAAGGCTTTTAGCAATTGCGCCTGGGTAAAAACGCCGTAACAACTGTCGCCAGCCCAAAAATTCCCAAAATTGAGGACAAGCGCCCTCCGCACACGGCACACTGAAGTATGGGGTTTGCCTTTGCCTATTGCGCTCACCCAGCATTAGGGGCAATCCAAGATCGAAAAGCGAAAAGCGAAAAGCGAAAAGCAAAAATCCAAAATCGAAAATCCACCCCCTCAATGGAGGACACCAAGCCCAGAGCCAAAGATCAGATCCTGCACCTGCTGAAAATGCGGGGGGCACAGACGGCGGCGGCCCTGGCAGAGCAGCTTGAGATTTCGCCGATGGCAGTGCGGCAGCATCTCCAAACGCTGAAGGCAGAGCAGTGGGTGACCTATCGCCAGGAGCGCCGCCCCACGGGTCGCCCGGTGAAGCTGTGGCAGTTGACTGAGCATTCCGTCAGCCGATTCCCTGATAGCCACGCTGACCTGATGCTGGACGTGTTGCGGGGGGTGGAGACGGTGTTTGGGGCGGAAGGGCTAGAGCGGGTGATTTCGGAACGCAGCCGCCGCCAAGTTCAGACCTATCGGGCGCAACTGGCTGGGGTGGAGTCCTGGCAGGCGCAGGTGAGGGCGATCGCCCACTTCCGCAGCCAGGAAGGATACATGGCCGAGGTTTTGGAACAACCCGACGGGCTATTGCTGGTGGAAAACCACTGCCCCATCTGTGCCGCCGCCCAGACCTGTCCGGGGCTTTGCACCGCTGAGCTGGAGGTTTTTCGTTCTGTTTTGGGAACGGGCTTGGTGGTCGAACGGGTGGAGCATCTGATGCAGGGCGATCGCCGCTGTGCTTACCGCATCCAGCCAGTCCATTAAACCCACTAAACTTTTTCCAGACTTGCCTACCACTCCATCTCTCCCCGCGCCCTCCAACCTGGTGTATTTTTGTAATGAGGGTTGGGAATTTTCAGAAATGACACATTTCTTTAAGCAAACAGATCGGAAACGAGTGGGTCAACTGTTGCGATCGCTCCATAGCCGGATGGGTGCGATCGCCCTAGCCTTGGGAGTCTTGCTGTGGCTGGGCGGCGCGGCCCCTGCCCTAGCAACTGGCGTATACGAGATGCCCGCCGTCAGCCCGACGGAGTGGGTGGTGGACGAGGGCGACGTGCTGAGCCGTCTGAATGAAAGCAACATCAACGGCAAGCTGAGCAGCTTATCCAAGAAGACGGGCAACGACGTGCGCTTGGTGACGATTCATCGATTGGACTATGGCGAAACCGTCCAAAGCTTTACTGACCAGTTGTTTGAGCAGTGGTTTCCCGAACCAGCCGATCAGGCCAATGAGGTGCTGCTGGTGCTGGATACAGTGACGAACAACGCCGCCATTCGCGTGGGCGAAGCTGCAAAGGAACTGCTGAGCGATGATATTGCCACTAGCGTTGTGGATGAAACGCTGGCTGTGCCTCTACGTCAGGGCGATCGCTACAACCAGGCATTTCTCGACGTGACCACGCGCCTGTCGGAAGTGCTGGCGGGCAATCCTGACCCCGGTCCGCCCGTCGTGGTCGAAGTCGATCAAAGCGAGGGCACTTTTGCCACGCCTGAAGAGACGGCTGAAAGCAATGCCACTGTCTGGGTGATTGGGCTACTCTTTGCCGCGACGGTGATTCCAATGGCGACTTATTACTGGTATCAGATGCGATAGTCGCAGCAGGCTGACAATTAAGCCTAATCATTTGAGAAGCAATTTGGGAAGCGTGGGACAAGATTCCATGCTTCTTTGCTTTGTCCTTATTTGTCTAATTTTGGTCAGAGCAGGCGCAACTGGGCGTTTGCAGGCTCTTCCAAGGCGGCGGCAGGGGCATCGGTTGAATCGATTTCTGGCAGCGCGTCACTGAGCGTGAGATCCTCAGGACAGTCCCCTGCCAGCAAGTTTTTTGCAGCAGCCAGCATGTCGTCTGCCAGCCCGCTCAGGTGGGGGTGATGCTCCAGGTAAGTTTTCAGGGCTTCAATCGGGTCTAGCTCGTTGCCTGCACCCAACTCTGGCAGGCGCGGTCGGGCAAGCTGGCTCTGCACTTCGGGATAGATGCTGTAGCTATGGGCGGATTTCAGAACTTCGTGCAGAGCGGCCTGATCGATTTCCTCAGATTGCTCTGGCAGGATTTTGTAGACCAGGCGCACCACCGCGTCGGCCATCAGGGTTTGCTGGAGATGGCTTAGGAGCGTTGCCTGTGGGTCTGCTGCATCCGTCAGATCCACGCTGAGGGTCTGAAAGGGGCGCACGGGCAGCGGGCAAAATTCCACCACTGCTTTGCCGCGCTCTAGGGACACCAGCACATAGCCCTTGTCTTCGGCTTCTTCGCTAAAGTCTACCCGCTCGATGCTGCCTGGATAGACCACGGGCGGCTGGTCGCAGAGAATCTGGTGGCGATGAACGTGACCCAGCGCCACGTAGTCAAAGCAGGGACGGGTCAGCAGCGCCATCGGCACGGTGAACCCCTTGCTGGCGGCGAGGAAGCGCTCTGCGCCAAAGCGGGCGGTGTCGGTCATCAGGTGCGCCAGCAGGACGGTGGGCAAATCTGGGTCGAGCCGCCGAATTTCGCCCTCCAGCGCCACCCGCAGCCGCTCCATCAGCATGTTGTCCACATCGGCTAGAGACAGCCCTTCGGTATCGGGACGGCTGAGCAAGGTGGAGCGCGTCAGCCAGGGCAAGGTGATCACCTGCACGTCGCCGCTGCGAGTAGTGATGCGATGGGTTTCCAGGCGATCGCCCACGACAAACCCTGGTACGCCCAGCGTCCGATAAATGCACAAACTCGCGCCGCCCTGTCCCTGCGTGTGCTGGTCGTGGTTGCCCACCAGCAGGACGGTGGGAATCTGCGCGTCTACCAAACGGCGAAACTGCTGAGCAAAGACTTCCTGCACCTTGGGCGGCGGCGTGGCATCGGGAAAGGCATCCCCACCAAACAGCACCAGATCAACGGATTCGGCGATCGCCCGATCGATACACCGCTCCAGCGATCGCCCAAAGTCCTCCAGCCGCGTGTTTGCGCCCGTCTCTGGGTTCACGCGCCCGTGCAACAGTCCACTGCCGAGATGAATATCCGACAGGTGCAGCAGTCGAATCATGGCGATCGCCCCATGCGTTTCAGTACAAGTGTTTAGAGCATCTATACTATATCAGGGCTTGCCGATTTTAGATTTTAGATCGGGGATTTTGGATTGGCGATTTTGGGGCGCTCTAGCCGTCTTCATCTGGTGTGATCGGGTGGCATCAGCGCGGCAACCGCAAACCTGATAGGCTGGATGCCAGAGATTTGCATCGCTTGCGAAAGGCACGGTTTTCATGAACCCCGATGACGAAATTAGCCGCCTGGTTGAAATCATGCCTGCCTCTGGGCGGATGTATGTAAAGCTAATCGACCGCCCAGCACAGGCGGAGGTAATTACAGCAAACCTGCCCCTGCCCTGGCAGCAAAGCCGCCCAATTTACCTGAACTTTGACCTGTGGGAAGAATTGAGTCGTTCTCAGCGCGATTTGCTGCTGCTGCGAACCGTGGCATGGGTGAACGCGACGCGGTGGTTTCAGCCCGGTTGGCCGCAGTTGCTCCTGGCTGCGGGCACGCTGGGAACTGTGGTGGAACTGGCACAGGGCGATGCAATGGGAACCGTTGCCGCGGCGGGGCTGACGGCCTTTTCGGGCTATCGCATCTGGAAAAATAGCCGCAGCTCACAAATCGAGCTAGAAGCAGACGAGCGAGCCATTAATTTTGCCCGACAGCGGGGCTATACCGAACAAGAGGCTGCCCGCAGTCTGCTGAGCGCGATCGAGGCGGTGGCGCAGATTGAGGGACGGTTTTCGCTGGATTTTACCGAACTGCTGCGCTGTCAGAACTTGCGGGCGATCGCCGGACTCTCCAACACGCCCGTCCCCGAACGCCTGCGCGACCAGCGGTGATCGTTGTGCGGGCGATCGCCCCTCGGATTGCAGAGAAGCAGACGGCTCAACCAACCGACCCCGAATCTGCGGCTGGCACCGCCTTTGGGCAGGAGCGGTTTCTCAATGCGCTGACCAGCGGCGTGGTGAGCAAGATCAACCCCGCCGAAGTGCTGACCGATGCCCAGATTAATCCTGGCAATTCGGGCGGGCCGGTGCTTGACCAGCACGGCAACGTGATTGGGGTGGTCAGGTCAAGCTCTGAGCCAGCAGACCCACGATCGCCCCACCCAGCACCAGCCAGACCGAGTTTACCTTGAGCCGAAACACGGCAACCAGGGACAACAGCGCGAGGATGACCGTCACCCAGTCCACCACGGCGGCGCGGACCAGCGTCCAGGTGACGACGGCCATGAGTCCGAGAGAGGCTGCGTTGACCCCATCCAGAAAGCCGCTGACCCAGCGCGACTGGCGGAGCTTGGGCAAAAACGGGTTGATGATTAGCACCAGGGCAAAGGCGGGCAGAAAGATGGCGATGGTGGCGGCTACGGCTCCGGCATTGCCTGCGAGCAAGTAGCCGATAAAGGTTGCCGTGGTGAACACGGGCCCTGGCGTGACTTGACCCACAGCCACCGCATCGAGAATCTGCTGCGACGTGAGCCAGCCCGTGCGCTGCACAAACTCGCGCTCCAAAAACGCCAGCAGCACGTAGCCGCTGCCATACAGCACCGCCCCAATTTTCAAAAACAGCAGAAACACGCTGCCCCAGGTGGGGGAATTGGTGGGCGAGGCTGCCGGAGCCGCACTGGTTTGGGCTAGTAGCGATAGGGGAAACAGCAGCAGCGGTGCGCCGGGTTCGCGCTGGCCCAGGTTTTTGATCAGCATGACGGCGACGCCGCCCAGCAGCAGCAGCGCGATTTCGTTTAGCCCGGTGGCAAAGAGCGCGATGACGGCGATCGCCACTGCCCAGGTGGGCCAATCCTTTAGCGCCTTTTTCCCCAGTTTCCACAGCGCTTGCACGATAATGGCGATGACCACCGCCTTTACCCCATAGAGCAGCCACTCCACCTGGGGAATCGCCTGATAGCGGACGTAGACTGCCGCCAGTGCCCAGACGATCAGCATCGCGGGCAAGATGAAGCAGGTGCCCGCCAAAACCAGCCCGCGCCAGCCGGCCCGGTCATACCCCAGGTAAATTGCCAGTTCCGTCGAGTTTGGGCCGGGGATCAGGTTGGTGATGCCCAGAAAATCGAGCAGCTTTTCGCGGCTGAGCCAGCGGCGGCGGGTAACGATTTCGTCGTCCATCATGGCGATGTGGGCGGCGGGCCCACCAAAGGCGATCGCCCCCAGCTTCAGAAACACGCCAGCCAGTTCCCCCAGACGTTGTCGCTGGGCCGCCGGACTCAGAGTGTCGTAGGGAAGGGTTTCGTCGCTAAAGCCTTCTAAGGGCTGAGAGGGCTGAGACATGGTTTCAAAGTTTGGTGCTGTAAGTGTGGAATACGCTGGGCTTGGCGTAATTGCGTCCTTAATCTATCAACTAAATTCGATTTAACACCAGCCCAACTAGCTACATTCTGCTCAGCCTAAAGACAGATTTTGCGCTGGGTGCAGATGGTATCACGGAGTGCAATTTGAGCGCTCCTGCTCCGCTTACCATCCAGCGTAGATTACGATTTGGCAAAAGACTTTGGTAAAAGACTTTTGAAACCTCCGAACTCTATCCTGATTCAATACGGCTATGGCCTTAGATTCCGACGTTCAGACCGACCTGCAAACCAACCTGCAATACACTCAGGCGACTAGCCTTTCCGACCTGTTTGCAGCAGACACCGCCGACGCGCCCCACGCCTTCATCCTCAACTATCCGGCCACCGCAAGCTGGGCCGCCTATCCCAATACCAAAAAGTACTTTCTGCAAGACGGCAGCGACGAAGCCACCAAGGTCAGCTATGACAAAATCGTGCAGCAGGAGCCGTGGAAAAACCTGGCCGTGTTGGGCGATCGCCTCGCGGGGATTGTCATCCGCCCGCCACGCAATATTTTGATCGACTACTGGCGGGAGCATTTTGGCTTTCGCTACGAGAATCTGGAGGTGCTGCAACGGTCGGTGTATCTGGACTACCTAAGCCAGAGCGATCGCTTTGCCAAGGTACTAACGCTGTTTCCCTTCGACCACCTCGCGCCCGAAAAGCACGCCGTCCCGCCCGACACCCACTATCGCTTGCTGAGTAAGGAAACCCTGGCCGAACTGGGTGTGCCCTGCCCGCACTACGTCACCTATCACCTAGACGAAACGCCGCTAGAGGACGTGCCGCTGCCCGCCGAGTTTCCTTACCTGATCAAAACGACCCACGGACTCTCTGGCGAAGGTACGTACATCATCCAGAATCCCAGCGATCTCGACTATTGTCTGCGGGAAATTCGCAAATATCGGGAAATCAACCTGGTTCGCAGCATTGTGGTGTCGGATTTTGTAAAAAACGCCGTGCAGAACTACTGTATGCAGTTCTACGTCAGCAAGACGGGCGCGGTGGAACTGATTGGCGTGACAGGGCAGCTCGTCACGGAGGAGGGCGGCTATTTGGGCGGGCTGATTGATTATCAAAATACGCCTGTGGAACGGTTCGCGCCGCATATCCTGGCGATCGCCCGCTATGCCCACCAGCAGGGCTATTTCGGCATCATCGGCTGCGACGTGCTAGAAGATACCGACGGACAACTCCACGCCATCGATGCCAACTTTCGGGTGAATGGCTCTACGCCACTGTGCTTGCAACGGCAACCCTTGCTGAAGGAAGGAAAGGCGATTGCCAAATATTCCACCGACTACCGCATGGACGGCACGCTCGATTCGATCCTGGTGGAACTTAGACCCGAACTGGCGCGTAAGGATTTCCTGATCCTCTCCGCCCTAGAAAAAGTAAAGTACGGCAAGATCTACACCGAACTTTACGGCATCGTCGCGGGCGAAACCCTGGAGGAGATGCAGCAGATTGAGCAAACGCTCCAGTCCAAGGGGCTGATGCTGGGCTGATTTTGGATTTGCGATTTTAGATTGCCGGTTAAGCACCTGCGGGGCATCTCAAAATTTCATTCGCAGCACCCCTCAGGAGAATTGCCATTAGAGGTGTTGATCAATCGTTGATTAGTCGTTGATTAATCTTCGTCCTCTGCGTCCAGTTCCTCGTCTTCGAGCGCCTGAATCGCCAGCAGCAGCGCCTCTTCCCGCTCCTCAAACTCGTCTTCGGGCAGTTCGCCCATGTCGAAGGCGAGTTGCAGCGCCAGCAGTTCCTTTTTCAGATTTTCTTTTTCATCCAGCAGCGGCTCTGCCTGCTCCAAAATCTTGCTGGCAATCCAGTTCATGCCGTTGATGGGCGCGGTGACAGGGGCGAGGAGGAGGTCAAAGATCATAGCGGGGGTTGGGAGGGAGGTAATAAAAGATGGGTGCTATCTTACTCTGCGTCTAGCTGGGCAAAGTTGTAGGGCGCGGTGAAGTTGTTGTAGCGGATGGTGAGGCGGCCGCTGAACTGCGTGTCCAGTTGCTCGACCTGCTGCCCAAAGGCGGGTTCGGACTCCCAGGGAATCAAGTAGGCGGCGTTGTAGATCATGCCTGGAACGCTGGGCAGCAAGTCGTTTTCAACGATCTCGACGGCGTGAGGATTGAGGCTGTCGCGAAAGGTCTGGATAATCGCGTCTTTGCGGACGGTCATGGCGTGTTCGATGGATTGCCCAATGCGAACGATTTCGTCCATGCTGAGGGTTTTTCCTTCGAGGCGATCGCGCTCGGCTCTGAGCAGATCGTTTTCCTGCATCAGCGCCTCTAGCTCCGCCTCCTGGTTCCACACCAGCTTGATGCCCACCTCGCGGCGACCGTCCAGCCGCTGAAACAACTGCCGCAGCGCCTCTCCCTTGGGCACGATGAGTTGCTCCTCGACGCTGGCCCAGTCCTTAATCACCAGGCCAAACTGGAGCGGCAGCAGGGTGCGATAGCCCTTTTCCATTGCTTGCTCCAGCACGCGCTCATGGCCCAGCAGGTTTTTGCGGCTAGAGAGATAGCGCTTTTGCTGTGCCTCGGAATAAAGGAATACGAAGTCGCCAATGGCGTGGGAATCAACGGGCTGCGCGTCTAGACCTTCGAGAGTCAGCCCGATGGGGCCGGGACTGGGGAAGATGCCGTAGAGATAAAAACCGTATGCCATGATGCGTGGGGGAAACAGGGCCACTGAGAGCAAATGGGCGCAAATCGTCGGGGGTTTTGCTGACCCAACTTGCCTACTCGCTGAGAGTGCCCAGTTTGGCAGGGGCGATCGCCAATTTTGCCAAATCGCGACATAGCGTTACAGACCGCCCAAAAAACTACAGCGGCTTGGATGTAAGCACCAGGCGGAGCTTGGCATGAATCAGACTCAGTTGCGCCAGTCCCAAATCCACATCGCCTTCGATCACCACGCCGGTATTTAACAGGCGATCCAGCAGTTCCAGAATCGACGGATTGGCAGACTGTTCGCCGGGATAGTAACCGCCCGCCTTGGGCAGCAGCGTTCCCATTTCACCCAAGTCAATGTTGAGATCAGCCGGATCGATTTCAAAAATTTCACAAAGCTGCACGACCTGTTCTTCCAACTTCCGCAAGCTTTCGGCAGCGCGATCTAGATCGCCGTCGCTCAGCAGCCCCTCTTCCATGCGGCGGATTACCTGCGCCTCCATCAACTGTCGCACTAGCTCAACAACCGTCAGCAGCAGCGGAGCCAGTCCCGCGTCTGATTTGCCCGCAGGCATCAGGGAAACCTCCGCAGGCCGCGCCGCCAAATCCCCAGACGAAACATCTGATGGAGGAGAATCCGCCGCAGCATCAGGAGATGCCGAATCGGACATCGAACCCGTAGAGGTTGATGCTGAAGCGGATGCAGAATGAGGTACAAAATTGACAGATTCCATGCCTCCATCATGCCCAAAATTCATCAAGATTCTCCGTGCATTGTTACAGCATCCGTCACAATCTGTGTCGTCTTGTGTTCACAATGCACCAGCGATAAAACAGATGGGTATGGTATAGAAAATAAAGAAAACCTTAAGGAGGCGGTATGAGTCCTCTAATGCTCCGGCGTCTTTGGATGGTTGTAGACGAAGCGCAATCGAGCGTATTGCTAAACCTGGATGACCACAGCCTCACCAAGTGGTTGATTGGGCAGTTTTACCAGGGGCGATCGCTCAGTCCCAGCGAATCTGACCTCCTCAGCGAATACATTCGCACTCGCATTCCGCTCATTCGGGAGATGGCCCACGGACGTTAGGCGACACGTTACTGGCCGATCGTTCACCTCATCTCGCGTTCATCAATTGTTCACTCTAGTTGCCCAAAAAGCTGCTAAAAAACTGCCAACGTAGTCCCAACGCATCAAAGCTCTACAGGGCAGCGGGTTACGACGATGCCTAATAATGCGCCTAATAATGTGCCTAATAAACGGTAACCCTACAGACTGAGCAAGCGTGTTGTTTTTTGGCTGAAGCTTTCAATTGCAGGCGCTTAACGCCTGATTTTGTCGGAGGGTTGTCGCCCGTTTTACAGACCTATGACAACCCTGCCAAACGTATAGTGGTATACAAACGGAATTCCGGAAGCAGTAGACTGTTAAGAAAGTTCAAAGCATTAAGCTGGGAGAGCGTTGAGTCTGCGTCTTGGCAGGTGTTTGTTGTTGGGTTGCAGATGCGCTTCTTCCACGCAGGTTGCTACCCTGATATTTTCCTAAGGTTCTGTTGAAGTTCTGTTTGAAGTGAGTGAGACAACTATGCGTAAGTGGGGTTCTTTGTTGCTGGCAGCCAGCCTGTCTGTAGCCGCAATCTCTGCCTGTACCTCAGCGCCTACGAATACTGCTAGTTCGCCGGGTGCTGAAGGCGCATCTCCAGCGGCGACTGCTGCGGGCAGAAGCCGTCTGGACATGGTGAAAGAGCGGGGCAAGCTGATCTGCGGCGTTGAGGGAACGATTCCTGGGTTTAGCTTTGTTGACCCCAGTGGCACCTATTCGGGGCTGGATGTGGATGTGTGTCGGGCTGTAGCCGCTGCGGTTTTTGGCACATCAGAAGATATCGACAGCAAGATTGAGTATCGAAATCTCGACTCTACGGCTCGCTTCCCTGCCCTACAAAACGGCGAAGTGGATATGCTGTCTCGCAACACCACTTGGACTGCTAGCCGAGATGCAGCGGGTGGAAACGGTTTGGAGTTTGCACCCACGACCTTCTACGACGGTCAAGGTCTGCTGGTTAGCAAAGCTAGCGGCATACAAGATGTGAAGGGATTACAGGGTAAATCAGTGTGTGTGGAAACAGGCACGACGACCGAGCTAAACCTGGCCAGCCGCACCAAAGAAGCAGGTGTGACGATTAATGAAGTGAAGTTCCAAGACTCTAATGCGGCGATCGCCGCTTTCTCAGAGGGTCGCTGCGATGCCTTTACGTCCGACCGCTCTCAGCTTGCCGCCAAGCGCACCTCCCTGCCCAACCCTGACGACTACGTGCTGCTCGACGTGGTGATGTCCAAGGAGCCGCTGGGCCCAGTAACCATCAACGGCGATTCTCGCTGGTATGACGTGGTGAAGTGGGTCACCTATGGACTCTTCCAAGCCGAAGAGTTTGGCATTACCCAGGCTAACGTCGATCAAATGAAGCAAGACCCGAACCCCGACATTCAAAACTTCCTGGGTGTACAGGGTGAATTGGGGAGCCAACTGGGTCTGCCTGCCGATTTCATGGTTCATGTCGTCAAGGCAGTGGGCAACTACGGCGAAATCTACGAGCGCAACGTGGGCAGCGGCTCCGAGCTAAACATTTCTCGCGGCCCCAATGAACTGTGGACGAATGGCGGTCTGATGTACTCTCCGCCATTCCGCTAGAGTCTGCGCCGTTTTTCAAACACGCTGGAGGGCAGGTCTCGTCAACATTCAATCCGTCACAGCAGGCGGCTATGTTGCAAAGCCTGCCCTTCCTGGTATCTTTTCTGCAAAGGGCGAATTCTGAGGGACGATATTGATTTTCGATTTTGGGTTTGCGATTTTGGATTGCCAGCTAAGGGGCTGCGGGGCTGCTGGCAATTTCATTCGTAGCGCCACTTAGGAGAATTGATAGACGCTCCGGTCAGCCCATTTGATGACGTAGTTTCTCAAGCGCATTTCCTCGCGTATTTTCTCCGAATTTCCAGAAACAGAGCAGGTCGGCATGACGCACTCTTCTGACGGCACCGAAAAGATTCCCTTTTGGCGAGACGACCGGGTCTGGCGAATCATTATCCAGTTGGTTGTGCTGGGTGTTGTAGTGCTAATCGGGTCGATCCTGCTTGGCAATATGTTTCGCAACCTGGCGCAGTTGGGGCGGCAGTTTGACTTTGGGTTCCTAAGAAACCAAGCTGGCTTCAACATTGGCGAAACCATCGTGCCTTATCAGACCAACGATCGCTACTGGTGGGCGCTGGTGGTGGGTTTTTTGAACACGCTGCGGCTGATTTTGGTGGGCTTTGTGCTGGCGACGGTGATTGGGGTGCTGGCAGGAATCGCCAGTTTCTCTGACAACTGGCTGTTGCGTAAGCTCAACGTGTTTTATGTGGAAATTGTGCGGAACGTGCCGCTGCTACTCCAGCTTTTTTTCTGGATTTTTGTGGTGTTCTACAGCCTTGCGCCGCAGCGTAGCCTCAACGACCCGCCGACTCCGCTGCTGGGCAAGGGCTTCATCAACAAAGCCGGGCTGTTTATTCCCTGGCCGGCCAACTCCACGGGCGACTGGCTGGCGCTGCTGGGGGTTGTGCTGGGGGCGATCGCCGCTTTCTTTGTCTGGCGCTGGCGGGTTCATCTGATGGAAACCGTTGGCGCGTCGGGCAAAACGCAGCAGTGGATGCTGATTGGGCTGGCGATCGCCGGTCTGCTCGTCCTGCTGTTTGGCATGGAGTGGGAAACGCCGACCCTGGGCGAAAACAACGCTATCACCGGCGGCTTGCGAATTTCGTTGGAATACGCCGCTGTGCTGGCTGGGCTGTCGTTTTACACGGGCGCGTTCATTGCGGAGATCGTTCGAGCAGGCATCCAGTCGGTGTCGAAAGGACAGTGGGAAGCTGCCCGCGCCTTGGGGCTGCATACTGGGCTGGCGATGCAGCTTGTCGTCTTGCCCCAGGCCTTGCGGGTGATTATCCCCTCCCTCAATAGCCAGTACCAAAACCTGGCCAAAAACTCGACCCTAGCGCTGGCCATCGGCTATCCCGACTTTTTCTCTACCTTTCAAACCACGCAAAACCAGACGGGACGGGCTGTTGAGATGATTCTCATCCTAATGGCGGTGTATCTCATCATCAACTTGGTGATCACGACGCTGATGAACCTGCTCAACCGCGCTGTCCAGCTTAAGGAGCGCTAGCCGCTGCGCCTGATGTCCCTGGTATCTGATTTAGAAGGCGATCGCCAAAACTCCCTTTCTTACTCCCAAGTTCTAGACCATGACCACCAGCTACCCCCCCGCCTCTGCTTCCCCCCCACCCATCGCCCAGATCGGCCCTGTCGCCTGGATGCGGAAGAACCTGTTTAATAGCTGGTTCAACGGCATCCTCACCATTTTGCTGGTGTGGCTTTTGGGCAGCACAGTGATTAATTTCGTGCGCTGGGCCTTTTCGCTGGCCCAGTGGCAGGTGATTCCGGCAAACCTGCCGCTGTATTTTGTGGGGCGCTTTCCGGCGAGTCAGTATTGGCGGGTCTGGGTGTTGGTGGCGCTGCTGGCGGCACTGGCGGGGCAGACCTGGGGCATTTTGGCAAAGACGGCTCCGCGCCTGTTTAGCCGTCCGGTGCTGATTGGGTTGGCGATCGCCGCGCTGATTGCCGTCATTTTTCCCACGCCGCCCCTCTATCGCCTGCTGATTTTGGGCGTTGTGCTGGTGGTTGCCGCGAGCGCCTGGGTGGGCTGGCAGATTGGCAGCAAGGTCCCCGGTTTTGGCAAGTGGCTGGCGCTGGCCTGGGCGATCGCCCTGCCGATTGCGCTATGGCTGCTGCTGGGGGGCTTCGGGCTGCGCCCGGTGAATATCAACGACTGGGGCGGGATGCTGCTGACGGTGTTTGTGTCGGTGATTAGCATCTTGCTGTCGTTTCCGCTGGGCATTTTGCTGGCGCTGGGTCGCCAAAGCACGCTGCCCGTCATCCGCTGGCTGTCTACGGCCTACATCGAGCTGGTGCGCGGGCTGCCGCTGCTGTCAATTTTGTTTTTTGCCTCAGTCATGGTGCCGCTGTTTATTCCGGGCAACATCCGGCTGAATCTGGTGATTCGCGCCATCATCGGTCTCACGCTGTTCACGGCGGCCTATCTGGCGGAAACGATTCGCGGCGGGCTGCAATCGATCCCTCGCGGACAAACCGAAGCCTCCCGCGCCCTGGGACTCAGCACGCCGCTGACGCTGGGGCTGATTATCCTGCCGCAGGCGCTCAAGGTGTCGATTCCGGCAATCGTGGGTCTATTCATCAGCTTGCTGCAAGACACGACGCTGCTGCTAATCATCGGTCTGTTTGAGCTATTGGGCATTAGCCGCGCCATTTTGGCAAACCCGCAGTTCATCGGGCGCTACGCCGAGGTGTATTTGTTTATTGGGCTGATTTTCTGGGTGCTATGCTATGCCATGTCCTGGGGCAGCCGCCGCCTAGAACAAAGCCTGAATACGACGCATTGAGTCTGGTATTCCGATGGGAGGCGCTAGCAAGAGTCACGAATTCTGCAAGACCCGGTTCTGCTCCTATTGCTCTGATCAAGAAGGGCGAGGGAGCAGGCTCGGACGCTCTTGCCCCCGTCACCCCCCATTTGCCGCCTAGCGCACCAGCACCGTCATGAACTTATCTTTAGCAAAGGGCGCGGGTACGATGGGCGTGAATTTTACCCGATCGTTCGCGATCTTTTTTACGTAGAACTCGTTCATCAGGTGAATCACTTGGTCGCGGGTGCCGATGATCCAGATCTGCGGGCGCTCATCCAAGGAAGGCCGAGGAGCCGCGCCGCCGCCCCCGCCGCCTTGGGATTCGGACATGGGCGGGTTTGCAGAAACGCTGGCAGTTGCGCGGTCAGTGGCGCTTGCCGCGGAACTTGTAGAACTTGCAGAAAAATCCGCAGCGGAAATGGGCGGCTGCGCGTGCAGCCCGTCGTTGCGTTCGGGAGACATGGTTTTTTCCTCGCTTGTGATTAGAAACGGGTTTGGGAAACAAACAGATCGCCCACCGGAAAGGCATCCGATGGGAGGGAAAGGCTCAGGGTGTGGCGGTTTCCCAACCACTTGTCAGCACTTGCGAGGCGAATGATAATCATCAAAGCCTGGCTCCTGCCCCGACAGGAGTTAGGTTAGCTGGTTAGTTCGTGCCCTTACACGGCTAATCAGCGCCTTCACCCTGAACCGGACAACCTCTACTGGAACTCAGAGAATTCGTTCCAGTGCCAGATACGATAGACCAAACTCTCGTAGAACGCAAGTATCAAACCCCAAAATTTCTCCAAATTTCTGTAACTCGATGTAAATGACAGCATCCTGCGGACTAGCGGCTCTTTCTGCCCTCAAATCCGGCGATCGCCGTGTGCAGCGTCAGGTAAATCTGGTCGGTTCCGATTTTCTCTAGCAGCCCCGCTCGCCGCAGTTGGGCGTAGAGGTCTTGCTTCACCCGCGCCAGGGCAAAGGTGATGTGGCGGCTGGCTAGCTCATCGCAAAATTCCGAGAGCATATCGGCAGCGGTGATGTCGATTTCAACGATCGCCTCGGTATTCAGCACAAACCACTCGACGGGAGCGTGTTCTGCGGCGATCGCCCCCAGGGCCCGCTGCTTGAAATCCTCGGCATTGGCAAAGCAGAGCGGCGCATCGTAGCGGTAGATGACCAAACCGGGAATCGTGACTGCGCCGGGCCAGTCGTCGATGTCGTGCAGGCCAGGCACATCGGGCACGGTTCCCAAAACGGCATCGTGGGGCCGCGTGATGCGGGCAAACAGATCGATCACCGACAGCCCCACGGCGATCGCCACGCCCACCAGGATATCCGTGAGCAATACGCCGAATAAAGTGGCGATCGCCAGCAAAAACTCGCTCTGGCGAAACCGCCTCAGCCGCTTCAGTTCGGGAATTTCAATCAGCTTGGTGGCGGCATAAATCACGATCGCCCCCAGCGCTGCCTTGGGAAACAGCGCCAGCAGCGGCTGCAAAAATAGGAGTACGACAATGACGACTCCGAAGGACACCAGCGAAAACAACTGCGACTTGCTGCCCAGGGAATCGCCAATCACCGTGCGGCTGCCGCTGCTGCTGACGGGGAAGCCCTGCATCAGCCCTGTGCCCAGGTTGGCCGCGCCCAGCGCCAGCAATTCCTGATTTGCGTTAACTTCGTAGCCGTTGCGCGTGGCAAAGGCGCGGGCCGTCAGCACGTTGTCCGAATAGCCCACCACTGCAATGCCCACCGCCGCCGCCAACAGCGCAGGCAGTTCCGACAGGCTGGCCAGGGGCAGCGCCAGATGCGGCAATCCGGCGGGAATTTCGCCCACCACGGCCAGGCCCTGTCGCTCTAAATCCAGCAGCGCCACCGCCGTTGTCGCCAGCAGCACCGCCAGCAGCGGCCCCGGAGCCGTGCGCCACCGCCGCTGGATGCCAAATAAAAACGCCAGCACCAGCAGCGACAGGAGAAACGTGGGTCGATGAATTTGGTCAAGCTGGCTGAAAAATTCGCCAAACTGGCCAAACACGTTGTCCGACTGGATGGCCACGCCGCTGATTTTGCCCAACTGCCCGCCGATCATGATCAGCGCCACGCCGGCCATGTAGCCAATCAAAATCGGTTTGGAGAGCAGGTTGGCCAAAAAGCCCAGCCGCAGTAGCGACCCTGCTATGCACACTAGCCCCACCAGCAGCGCCAGCAGGGCCGCCAGGGTAGGATAGCTCTGGGGCGAGCTGGCTAATAGAGGGGCGATCGCCGCTGCGGTCATTACGGCGGTGGTGGATTCCGGCCCGACCGAAAGCTGGGGCGACGACCCCAAAACAGCATAAATCAGCATCGGTGGCAAAATCGCCCACAGCCCCGCCACCGGCCCCACGCCCGCCAGTTCGCCATAGGCCATGCACTGGGGAATCAGATACGCCGCCACCGTTACGCCAGCCAGCACATCGCCCCGCAGCCAGTCGCGGCGATAGGCCCGCAGCCGATGCAGCCCCGGCATTGGCAGGCGATTCGGTCTCAGCAGGTTTGACTTGACGGCCACGGCAGTTCCTCGGGTTGCGACGGGTTAAGAAGAGATTAAGTCGCACCCTCTAGCCTAACGAAAAGGTGTCTCGGAATACCGTTATTCGCCGTTTTAGTAACCCTTCTCAGTAAACCTTTTCAAAATAATGGGTGTCTGGCATGTCGCGGCGCTGCCCCAGATCGACCCAGCCGCGCTTTTGGTAGAAGGCGATCGCCGCCAGGTTGGTCGGACTGGCGCTGAGGCGGGCCCGCCCATAGCCGTGCTGTCCAAAGAACTGAGTCGCATATTCATCCAGCTGCGCCCCCAGCCCTTGCCCTCGGTACTCTGGAGCCAGGTAAAACAAATTCACATAGCCCACGCTGGCATCGCGCTTCCAGCAGCCTAGCTCGATTTGCCCGATAATTTGCCCGGATTTCCACAAATGCACGCAACCATTGGGCAACTCCGCAATCCGCCGCTCTAGCCACCGCAAATACTGCACGGCCCCGGCTCCATTTGGCTCGTAAAACCGCTCCGCCGACCCAAAGCTGCACACAAATGCATCCGCCCTGAACTGCACACACACCTGATGGTGTTTTGCCAGATCAATGGGCTTGAACTCGAAGGCAGCGTCAGAAGAGGACATTGGATGGAGCGTCCTGAGGGTCTGGAGTGCGTTGGGGAAAGCAAGCACGGGGCGATCGCCCCCTGAACCCCTGGATTGCAGAGCCGGTTGCCCGCTGTTGTGCATAGTTTTGCACAATCCTGAGCCAGCGAGATTCATGACTCATGCAATTCCTTAATTTTATTCCTTTATTCCAGGTGTAAATTGGCAGGGCAAGGGCTGGAATATCGGCTGCGTCTGTCCTAATTAGCATCAACTCGGCCAGCTTCCCAGCTTAGCAAAGCCGACTTGCGCGGCAGCCCCCAGCGATAGCCGCCCAGCTCGCCCGACTCGCGGATGACGCGGTGGCAGGGAATCAGCAGCGCTACGGGGTTGCTGCCGATGGCGTTGCCGACGGCGCGGCTGGCGGTGGGGCGACCGAGGTGCTGGGCGATTTGCCGATAGGTGGCCAGGCTGCCGGGGGGAAGCTGGAGCAGCGATCGCCACACCTGAATCTGAAAATTGGTGCCTTTAACCCACAGGCTGATGGGCTTGGGGTTGTCGAGCGGGTTCAACAGGCGATCGCCCACGGTCTGGGTCGCGGTCGGGTTGTGGCGCAGCGCAGCGTTTGGCCAAAGCCGTCGCAGTTCCGCTTCCCCAGCAGACTCAGCAGCATCCAACCCATCCAAAAACAGCAGATTGCACAGGCCCCGTGGGGTCATCGCCACCAGCGCCCGTCCAAACCGCGTCGGGTGAATGCCGTAGACGATTTCCAGCCCTGCGCCGCCGGCCTTGTATTCTCCGGGCGACATCGCCTCCAGCGACACAAACAGGTCATGCAGCCGCCCCGGACTCGACAGCCCCGCTTCCAGGCTCAAGTCCAGCAGGCTCGCAGTTTCCGCAATTTTGGACTTGGCATATTCCACCGTCAGATATTGCAAGAACCGCTTGGGGCTGATGCCTGCCCAGCGAGTAAATAGCCGCTGCACATGGGATTCGCTGAGGTGGAGATGCTGGGCTACGGCGGCCAGGTCGGGCTGCTCAACTCGGTGCGCCCGCAAAAAGGCGATCGCCGCTGCAATGCGCTGATAGTCGTCCAGGTCGTCTCCTGCGACCGATCCAGCGACCGGGATTTGATGGGGTTGGAGTGTGTTCATTGCCAAAAAGCTAAGCCAAAATTTTGACTCACTTGCCTACTTTAGCGATCGCCCCTGGCAAAACTCCACCCGATTTTTGCAATCCTGCACCGCAAGTCCCAAAAAACACCGAGCGGGAAGCATACCAGGCGTTTATCTGTCAGCATGATCGAGAACGGTGCGATCGCCTCCCCAACTAAACCTCAGCGCAATCAAAAACTCAGAACATTGGGCAGAAATCGGCAGCGGCGCGGCGAAAACTGCTCGATGCTTTTATTTAGCTCAGCCTCAGCCAGTTTTTAACCAGCAGGATAGGGCGATAATCGATGTCAATCGTTTTTTATTCTGATTTTTGTTCTGACTTCCTGCTTTGTGCTTCTGGCTAATCGCGCTAGGCTTATCACATGAATCTTTTACCGAAGCCACGTCGAGTTGCGATCGCCGGGCTTTTCTTCCGTAAGCCTCCAAGTCCGTTGATGGCTTGAATGAGATAGACCAAGCCGCTAAAGGACTATGATAACTATATCGAACGCTTGATATACAAAAAGCCTGGTTTTGAATCCCCCACTTTAGTCAATGCCAAAGATTGTTGACCACGAAGAATATCGCAAAGAGTTGCTGAGCAAGTGTTTTGAGGTGATTGCAGAAAAGGGCTACAACGCAGTCACCATGCGGCAAATCGCTCAGCGCATTGGCGTTTCTACGGGCACGCTTTATCACTACTTTCCTAGCAAGGAAAGTCTGTTCGAGCAGCTTGTGGGTTTTGTTTGCGAACAGGACTCCTTCGAGTTTATGTCCCGCACTGCCCACCTAGAGAGCGTTGCAGAGCGGCTCAGGGTGGGGTTTGAGCTATTGGCGGAGCGCGAAGAATACTTTCAGCACCAAACGCTGATGATGCTGGACTTTGCCCGCCAGCTCAGCCTAGAAGAGGTGAATTGCAATGAAACCTTGCAAAGCTCGGTGGAGGGCACGGAGCAGGGCATGATGCACTGTCTCGGCATTGACGACATCGAACTGGTGCGCTTTTTGGGCAATTTTGTAGATGGACTGTTGCTGCGACGACTGTACGTGGGCGATCGCACGTCGATCCCGCGCCAGGCCGCGCTGCTGGGTGAAATGCTGCAAGCCTACCTCGCCTCTAAGCAAGCCACCCCGAGTGAGCCATCTGCTGCATCCCCCTGCCACGCCCTGAAGCAAACCCTGGAAGAAAAGCTCGGCAAAGATCTGGATGCCACCGCCCTGCTGAGTCAGGACGAGCGCAACTAAGCGACCTTGACGCATTCATAGAAACAGCGGGCGTTTGTGGAGCCTGGGGCTGAATCTGGCTGTCTGCAATCTGCTGGAATTTTTTCAAAAAAGGGCGTGACAAATTGAAACAATGCGCCTATATTGATTTTATAACTCCTGTTCGATATAAATTGTCTTGGCAATCGCCCTGACCTGGATCTTGCCTGTGCGGGCTGCGACAGGGCGGCTGGGTTTCAAGTGAAAAAGCTTTTAAGAAGTTGGGACAGTATTTGCTTGCAGGGTGGTATTTGCTTGCAGGGTAAAGTACGCGCCCCCCTTGGGAGACAGGAGTTTGATGGATGTCTGCGGATCTCACGAGGTGCAAAGGCGCTGCATTGGTTTAGGGTCGAATGCCCCTGCCTCAGCGATTAAGTGCTTGCCTGAGCGCCGCCTTTAGATTGCGCCGCGCGTCAAATCTGGTTCGCTTCCTGGAAATCCTGGCATCTTCCCCTGTCCCCATCGTCTGGGGAGGCTTGCACGATTCGTTAACCCCCGCTCACCACGTTCTCGGAGGAGTGCGTCTGTATGTTTCAGTTTTCATATCGAGCGTTCGATTTGCACCACGAAAAATATCGAACGGTTGATATACAAAAACGCTCCGTCAATTCTTGCGATTCTTGCTCATACTCAACCATGACCCGCTGATGCCGTTTCCAAGGTTCGTGCTGTCTTAAAGCAACACCGCGCTAGATCGCTGAATTCTGGTTTTGCTTTTGGTCAGCTTTGGCTACAAGATTTCCTCAAGAGCAGGTGTTCTTCTATGCAACCAATCAGCCCGTCTCCGCTTGCAAAGCCCAACCTAAAGCTTGCGTTTCTCCCGGTCAAGCAAGCCCGTCGCCGAGCCTCTAGTGTCCTTTCCATCCGCGAACAAGAGGTACTACAGCTTATTGTCGATGGGTGCCGCACCTCTGAAATTGCCAAACGACTGCACCTCAGCCAGAATACTGTCAAGGTTCACGTTCGCAATATCTTTAACAAGTTCGGCGTGAATGATCGCGTGCAAATGGTTGTTCATGCATTTCGGAATGACCTAGTTCACTAGCGTAAATAACCCTAATGATTGGCAAGTCTTTGTAGGATGCACTAGCTTTGTAGGATGCACTAGCGTCAACGTAACGCACTGAAGTTTTTCGAGTCAGTGTGTTCTAGAGCGGATTGTGCTAACAAAAAAGCGCCATCAACTAGGCGCTTTCGGGTGTGAGGATTCAGTAAAATGTCTCAGTAAACAGTGACACATTCATCGACCCATTGAGCTTCAGGAATTGGGAGAGAAAAACTGCCCAATTCCTGACTTTACAGCTAGGTTACGCTTCCGCTTCGGTCGGCTCTTGCTGTTTTTTAGCCTTGTATTGCAGCACCGCCTGAGATAGTTCCGTTGCAACCAGCGTAATCAGCAATGCATCGTCAATTTGACCCAGGAACGGGATCATGTCTGGGGAAAAGTCGAAGGGGCTGATGAGATAAATCAGCGATGCGCCGACGATCCACCAGCGGTATTTGGGGTTGGCAACCAGCTTGCGAAGCAACCCATAAAACGGCTGAGCAAAAAATTTCTTCATTTCAGTGACTCGATTCGCTTGACCACGACCTTACGTTATTGATCATCGCGGATTGCTCAGGGTTTTGAAAGCGTCTAGAGGTGCGGTTTATCGGGCTATTTTGGGGGTGAAAACCAGTCTTTGGGTCAGGAGTGGGCGAGTGATTTTAGATGTTGGATTGGGGATTTTGGATTAGGGATTTTGGGCGGCATTCGTTTGTTGTCTAATTCTTGGAACCTGCCTGCTGATTCCTAGTTCCTCAATGCAGAGTGTGCAGCTTGCGTCAGTGCTTTGAGGGCGGGGGTATCGGGGGGCGATTCGGTGCTGTCCAGGTTGAGCCAGAGCAGGTATTCCAGGTTGCCTGCGGGGCCAACGAGGGGCGACCAAGTGAGATTGGCGTAGCGCCAGCCGAGAGTCTGGGCAGCGGTCAACACCTGGGCGATCGCCCCTGCCTGATCCGCCGCCTCTCGCACCACGCCCTTTTTGCCAATTTTTTCCTTGCCCACCTCAAACTGGGGCTTCACCAGCAAAATTACGTCGCGGGGTGGCTCCAGCAGGTTCCACAGCGCCGGTAGCACTTTGGTCAAAGAAATGAAGGATACGTCCACAACGCCCAAATCGGGATGTGGATCGCCTGGGCCGTAGAGGTCGGCGGGCGCGAGGTGGCGCAGGTTGGTGCGCTCGCGCAGCACCACGCGCTCGTCTTGGCGAATGCTCCAGGCCACCTGGCCATAACCCACGTCGATGCCATAGACTCGTGCCGCGCCCGCTTGCAGCAGGCAGTCGGTGAAGCCGCCGGTGGAGATGCCGCCATCCAAACACACGCGCCCCGCGACGGGGACTTGAAAGTCGGCCAGCGCCTTGGCTAGCTTTTCGCCGCCGCGAGAAACGAAGGGCGATCGCGCTTTGACATCGATCTGAGCAGTTGGGTCAATTTCCGTGCCCGGTTTGTCGATCACCTGCTGGTTGACCCGCACTTCGCCAGCCCGGATCAGCCGTTGTGCCTGCTGCCGCGACTCGCACAGCCCTAGTTCTACCAGTTGTGCGTCCAGCCGCTGCCGCGCCACGCGATCGCCCCCCAAGAGTGCCCATGTCGATTTTAGATTTTAGATTGGGGATTTTAGGATTTTGGATTTTAGATTTTGGATTGGGGATTTCGGATCGTCCTGCTAAGAGATGCCAGGATTCCCAGCGCTCATAAAGCATAAAAAAGCCTGGGGCAGGCACGTTCCTCTAGCTCTGAATCTGATTGATGTCGCTGATCAGCCAATAGAGGCTTCCCTCTTCCCTCTTCGTTCTTCGTTCTTCCCTCTTCCCTCTTCGTTCTTCGTTCTTCGTTCTTCCCTCTTCCCTCTTCCCTCTTCGTTCTTTTCCCTCCCCTCTTCCCCAGGCTGCTGATCAGCCGATGGAGGATATCAGCTTTTGCACAGCATGACTGGCCTGATACCACAACTGGTCAGGGTTTAGCCCAAATACCAGCTTCACCAAAAACAGCAGGATCAAAATCGAGATGGCGCTGCTAATTAGCGACCCGGCGACGCGCAGCAGCCAGCCCAGTAGGGGCAGTGCGAGGGCGATCGCCCCCAGGATGAGGGCTAAAGTCAGGGCATCTTCTGGAACATGAAGGTTCATAGCAAAGCCTTGGTGCAAAATGGCTCAGACAGCCTAGCATTTTCTCTGGATGAGCGGGTGTGCGGGGCGATCGCTTTTAGCGGTAGGGTTTGGAAGTTTTCTTTAAGAAACGCACTGGCACCTGGCAATTGCAAGAACTGCCCTATCTGGGGATCTCGCAGCCGTGAACTTACGGGAAGATAGAGGCTGAATGCTAGTCCATCTCTATCAATTCTTGGTGTAAGCGAGTGAGCGCGATTCCCCCTCTGGATCTAACACAGCAATTTCAGACCATTAGTGCTGAGGTCAATGAAGCGGTGCTGGCGGTGCTGGCTTCGGGACAATATATCAACGGGCCGCGAGTGCAGCAGTTTGAGCAGGCGTTTGCGGCGTATATTGGCACATCAGAGGCGATCGCCTGCAATTCGGGGACAGACGCGCTGTATCTGGCGCTGCGGGCGTATGACATCGGCGCGGGAGATGAGGTAATCACCACGCCGTTTACCTTCATCGCGTCGGCAGAAACCATTAGTCAGGCCCAGGCAACGCCCGTCTTTGTGGATATTGACCCGGCCACGTTTAACCTGGATCTGGCGCAGGTCGAAGCGGCGATCACGCCCCGCACCAAGGCGATTATTCCGGTGCATCTGTTTGGGCAGCCCGTGGACATGACGCGGCTGATGGCGATCGCCCAAGCCCACAATCTCATCGTCATCGAAGACAGCGCCCAAGCGGCCGGGGCCGAGTGGAATGGCCAGCGAGTAGGCAGCATTGGGCACATCGGCTGCTTTAGCTTTTTTCCGACCAAAAACCTGGGAGCCTGCGGCGATGGGGGCGCGGTGACGACGAGCGATCCGGCGATCGCCGCCCGCATCCGTGCCCTGCGAGAACACGGCAGCCGCACGCGCTACTATCACGACGAGATCGGCCTCACTAGCCGCCTGGATGCGGTGCAGGCCACTATTTTGCAGGTGAAGCTGCGGTATCTGGAAACCTGGAATGAGCAACGACGGGCGATCGCCGCTCGCTATACAGAACTGCTCCGCCCGATTCCGGGTGTGATTCCGCCGTTGCCAGTTCCTGGCGGCAAACCCGTCTGGCATCAGTACACGATTCGCCTGTCGCCGCTGCCTGCGGGAACTGTAGGCGGGGAATACCGCGATCGCGTCCGGCAGTCTATGCAGCAGCAGGGCGTTAGCTCGATGATTTACTACCCATTGCCGCTGCATCTGCAAAAGGTCTACGAACCGCTGGGCTATGGCCCTGGCTCTTTCCCCATCACAGAGCAGCTTTGCCACGAAGTCCTATCGCTGCCCATGTTCCCCGAACTGACCCCAGAGCAGCAGGAGCAGGTCGTCTACGCCCTGAAGGATAGTCTGAAAGAATAGAGAGTTGAAAAACTCAAACTTGTTTGGGGATTTAGCTATACGCAATAGCAAAATGAATTGGAGGATGAATGATTTGAAATGAATTTCCAAATCATTCATCTTTTGGCAATGCCCAAAATAAACTTAGCAGTAGATTCTTGATCTAGAGCAAAAAATAATAATCGCATTGCTTTCATCTCAGAAATTACTCATTTCCAGGACTGTCTCCTAGTTCAGAGATTCAGCAACTACACTACTGTCAGCCAGCTTAACAGCTTTAACGGTTTTCCTCTAGCCGCGGAGAACTGTTGAAATCTATGACATAAATTCAGCTTTACACTGTCAATCATCAACTCCAATTGTCTAACCTTTCCATCTCTTCTTCAAATGCTTGCTTGTCCTTGCATAGAAAAACCACTAGATTGCCGTACTCTACTTTAAGCAGGAATTTAGACTTAAGCGCTCGTTCAATATAAGTTAAGTGGTCAGGTTTATCAAAGGGATGTGTTGATGTACATGACCAGAGGTGTTGAAAGATAGCTCAACATACAAAAAATGGGGGCAGAATGTAGTA
>NZ_JACYLP010000037.1:0-100581 GCF_015272455.1 Thermoleptolyngbya sp. C42_A2020_037 | reverse complement strand
TGAATTCATCGTCCTCAGCCGCATTCCAGCCTCTTAGTTTTGTCAGTCAAGCAGCCATTCGCTGCCAGTCATACTCATACTTTATGAGCCAAGTTCGGATTCTGCTTACTGGCAGGCTATTTCAAAAAAATACATTAAGGAAGCGGGAAAAAGCTGGGGAATAACTGTGCCTAATTCTCAGAAACTCTCAGAAGAATCTATTCCTCAGCTACGCGAATTGGCGTTTTCTAATGAGGAACTAAAGAGGCTTGGCTCTGAACAAGATATTAAGTGTATTCAACTAAAAACCCTCTTGAGCCAAGCCAACTGGGTAGGAGCAGATTATGAAACCTATAGATTGATGCTTCAAATGGTTGATCGGGAGGTTGGGCAGTGGATCCAAATCGAGGAATTAAAGAATTTTCCCTGTGCAGATCTACGTGCAATTGATTACTTATGGACAAGCTATAGTGGAGAGCGATTTGGTTTTAGTGTTCAAAGAAAAATCTATCTAGATTGTGGAGGAAAACTAGACTACAGGCATGATTCTGGGTCCTGGAATCGTTTCTTGGACTGTGTGGGTTGGCAAAAAGAGAAAATGGAGCAATACAGTCGTGAAATATCTAAGGACTGGATTCCTGAAGGTCACTTTCCCCGTGGCGACAATTATCGAGAGAGTATAGGAGGATATACGGACTACGGGGGGTGGGTTGCTGGCGGCTGGCTGTTATTATCGCATCTTGCAGAGTGTAACCTAAAGTAGGTATTTCCTTCGAGGATTCTATAATAAATCTGGTAGTCCAAACCTGATGGCTTGGTGCAAAATACCGTTGCGATTACCTAGCATTTTTGCGCCAAGTTGAGGGCACCTCGAAAAATTCAGATCCTCTTGAGAATAGCTACGAGAAAACTAGGGTTTCAGGCTCCTGAAATTCTCAATAAGGCAATTAATCGAGGTGCCCGTATAAGGGTGACCGCATAAGATTTTATGTCTCAATTCAACAATCAAGTGTATCGCCCTGAAACAATACGATATCCATGAAAGCGATTATAAGCAGCCTCTCTAGAAGCAACTTTGTGCCTAAAAATTTTAGGAACAAATGCCACTGCATGCATAACTTGATTGCTCTGCTTCCATCGCTCGTAGTTTTCTGCTACGGGCCCTGAAAGCGCCTGACACCATTGCTCAGCGATGTTGTCTACCGAAAACTCCTGGGCACGTCGAAAACCATTTAAGACCATCTTCTGGTATGTCTCAGGCTGAGCTTTCAGTTTTTGAATTGCCTCTAATACAGCTTCAGGTGTTTTCACCTCAATGTAGTCCAGCTCCGATTGCCTGAGGTCACGAAAAGCGGGTTCAGGTCCAAGTAGAGCAGGCACTCCTGCGATCCAAGCATTCACCAACTTACTTGCTGGTTTCCCCAAAGCATCTTTCTCGGTTAAATCACGGACTGCTAAAACCAAATCATTAGTGCTGTAATCATGCCACATGACAGGACCATTCTCAGGACTGCCATTAATAACGAGTTTTACCCCAAGATTCTCTAGTTCTCGCTGAAATTCTGAAGAGCAAAAGGGTGCATACAGATTGATTTCGTAACCATTAAATACAACATTTTCGATGGTACTACCTCGCTCCTTTAGCCTTGGTATCAAGCCCGGTTGAGGCCAATGGGGAATGAATATGTCGGCTGCTGATTCCACGTTGGCTCTGTTTTGCACTATTGCCATATCACAAAGCACAGGCTTAGAGCCATCACCACGACAACCAACCATAAAGGAATTAAAAGTCAGATCTCGGATACCCAGATCAGGAGAACTAACAACACAAATTTCTCCGGGAATAAAGCGATCAGAAATAAATACATTGAGATTTCTGCGCTTTAAGTGCAAATAGGTGAGAACGACCCAACAGTCTTCAAGAGTTTGAATACGAGTACATAAGGTGTTGGGGTCAGGGATTGAGGATTCAGGAGAACGAAACAGATCAGACCATTTCTCGGAATACTTAACCACAAAATTCACTGGATACGGGAGAGTAGAAAAATTCATATGCAGCCCTTGCACTTGTTGATGCTGTTAATGTAGCAATCCCAAGCCATTTGTGAAAGTTCAAGGAGGCATGGGAAGTACGGTTTACCATTACTTTTGCGCTCGACATACTTTCGCGCTTGACAGGTCGATGGCACGTGGGAACACATCAAACATAAGCTGCATGGATGAGTACGGGCGAACGAAAACCGAGAGATTTCTCCCAGCGCTGCCATCGGTGTTGTTGAATGACGAGATGAATCTGGCAGGGACGGAATCATCCCAGAACTTGGAGATAGTGAAATAGGTCGCTGCTGAATCGAACTATGAAACGCTTCTAAAAGCCTTATGGCTCTGTCCGAGGTTTAGCGAAATCATGGCGTTACTCGACAACGCTGAAGAACCTCCAGGCCGCAAATCAAAGCACGGATTGAAGGTTTCAGGCTGCGATTCAACTTCTATTCTTCATCTGAGGCCTGGCCGTCGCGTCGCCCCAGTTCGTACACTGCCGCGCCAATGACGGACAAAATGCCCGTGCTGATTGACCAACTGCGTCCCAAGCTCACGTCGCTCAGATAGTTCAGTCCCGCACCAGCAATCACGAAGGGAATCACGCTGAGCAGCGAGGCGTAGAAGCTGTTTTGGGCTTCGCGGGCAGCGCGGGTGCGCTCAAACTCGGCTTGGGAGGTGTAGAGCGATCGCTCTGCAAAATTCAGCCAGCGGCTAATCTGCTCCATCACCCAGTCGCTGACAGGCGAAAAGCCGAGGTATAGCGCCAGCGCCCACAGCCCCACGCCCGCAACGGTGGTCGGGTCAATCGCCAGTCGGAACGGCAGCAGTTCGCTCAGCATGGAGAATTCTGGGGAGAGGGGCCAGTACATTAACAAGTATGAATGATTGTAAACTCCTGTGCAATTTTGCGGACTCCTAACTGAAGAATTTCATTGGAGAATTTCTTCTAACTTTTGCTGTTCCCAGAGCGTCTGATATAGACCTGGCTGCGATAGGAGTTCGGCGTGGTGTCCTGATTGCACAATGCGCCCGCTGTCCATGACCAGAATGCGATCGCTCAGGGCCGCGGCCGAGAGCTGGTGCGTGATGAACAGCACTGTCTTGCGCTGAGTTCCTTCTCGCAGGTTGGTGAGGATTTCCGTCGCGGTTTGGTTGTCCACGCTGGAGAGCGCATCGTCCAAAATCAGCACGGGCGCATCGATCAGCAGGGCGCGGGCTAAGGCTGTGCGCTGTCGCTGTCCGCCAGAGAGCGTGATGCCGCGTTCGCCGACGATGGTTTTGTATTGCTGCGGAAAATTGAGAATTTCCGGGTGAATTTGCGACTGCTTGGCGGAGGCTTCCACCTCGTCTTGCTCGGCTTTGGGGTCGCCATAGCGAATATTGTTTTTAATCGTCGTGCTGAACAGGAAGCTCTCTTGGGGCACGTAGGCGATCGCCCCCCGCAGATCGCGCAGGTGAATTTGCGTAATGTCGTAGCCATCGAGATACACCTGTCCTGGCGCAATATCCAGCAGGCGCGGCAGGGCGTTTGCCAGCGTGGACTTGCCAGAGCCGATGGGGCCGACGATTGCCACCGTTTCACCCGGCCGAATCTTGAAGCTCACCCCATCCAGCGCAGGCTGGGTCGCGCCCGGATAGGTAAAGCTGAGGTGGTCGGCACACAGCCAACCCTGCACCTCCGACCGGGGCAGATGAATCGCGTCGGGCGCATCGTCGATTTTGGGCTGCTCCGCCAGAATGTATTCCACCCGGTCGATGCTGACCTCGCCGCGCTGATAGGCCGTGATTGTGAAGCCCAGCAGCGCCGTGGGAAACACCAGCCGCTCGACATACAGCAGCATCGCCAGAAAATCGCCAATGCTGATGCGCCCGCTGGCGATTTCGCCCGCCCCCAGCGCCAGCAGCACCAAGAGGCTAATACTCGCCAAGCCGCCCAGCAGGGGAAACAGCGTCGTGCGGGTGCGGGCCAGGGCCAGGTTTGCCTTCAGCAAGTTTTGGTTGCGCTCGGCAAAGGCCTGTCGCTCGTTTTCTTCTTGGGCATAGATTTTGATCAGCGCAATGCCGCTGATGTCTTCTTGAATCAGATCGCTGAGGTCAGAGGTGCGCTGTTGCACTGCAAGCTGCTGGTTTCGCAGGCGATCGCTAAACAGATGCACCAGGAAAAACATCAGCGGGTAAATGGCGATCGCCACCACTGTCAGCCGCACGTCAATGCTCAGCATCACAGGCAGCGTCAGCGCGTAGGCAAAGATCGTATTCACCAAGCTCAGCACGGCAAACCCCAGCAGCCGCCGAATATTGTCTACGTCACTAGTGGCGCGGCTGATTAAATCGCCTACCGTATTTTCGGCAAAGTAGGCCGGCTCCATCGTCAGCAGATGGCTAAAAATCTGCTGCTTCAGGTCAAATTCCACCAGCCGCCCCACGCCAAACAGCCAGATGCGCGACAAAATCCGCATTCCCCACATCACCGATGCCAGGGCAAAAATCCATCCCGCGTAGAACGTCACCCGGCCAAAGCTGAAGGTCTGCTGAAGCTCGTCAATGCCCGACCTCAGCAGCAGCGGAATGTAGACCCCGATGCCATTCACTAGGAGCAGCGCCAGAATACCGCCTGCGGCCAGTCGCCAGTGGGGGCGGAGGTATTGGCGCAGTTTTTGGAAACGAGAGATGGCCATGTTGGGGGGGAGGGAGGGGTCGATTTTGGATTTTGGATTTTGGGATTTTGGATTGCTAGTCAAGCGTCTGCAAGGCTTCCAGCAGTTTCCTTCGTATACAAGAATTAATTGGTATGAGGATGAGGTGCGTAGCTTCTACCTTCAACTCTTTTTTGGCTCGAAACTCTCTGCCCTCCGCCAGCGTCCCTATGGTCATTGCCCAATTGTAATTGCCGGGTGGGGGCATCGGCGCGATCGCCCTGTGGGATTGAAATCCTTGGAATGGGGGCGACAGGCATCAGTCAGGGATCTACGCTAGGCTAGCGAAATAGGTCTGGAACGCATTGGCACGCATGGGTAAGGGAGCGTATGAAGCGCGGATCGATTGGAATTTGGATTGGGCTGGCGATCGCCGCTGTGGGCATTGGCATGGCAGCGACGAATCCGGGGGAAGCGGCCTACGATGAGTACGCCACCGCTCGTCTATCCGAGTATTTGAATCGGGAAGTATGTCCCGATGCGCCCGATGTGTTGGGCATCGACCTAGAAGACCTTTGTGCGGATCTGGTAGAGGACAACCAGGACGATTTGCGGGAAATCATTTCCGACAACACGCAGCGCTCTAACTACGGGGTGCTGAGCCTGTATCAAACGAACCTATCTGCCCATCGGCTGCTGCCTGCGGAGATTCGCTCTTTTTTGCCGCCGCAACTGCTGCCGGCCTATCGCTTCAAGACGGTGGGGATTTTGGGGAATTTCGTGACCTACGAAGCCAAGAAGCAATAACGGCGATTCCCACAGGGATCGCTTCGCGAATTGCACTCAGCCCCAGCAGCAGCCCCAGCAGCCAGTCACCCCAGCGGACATAGAGTGTTTTGGTCTGGCGGCGATAGATGGGGGCAGCGTAGGTTTCTAGCGTTTGATAGCCCGATAGCCAGACCGTTTCCCCGTGCGGGTTGACGATGCCAGACAGGCCCGTGTTGGTGACGCGCACAGCCCAGCGATCGCCCTCAATCGCCCGCATCACGTCTTGGGCGTGGTGTTGCAGCATCATGCGGCGGGGGTAGGGATCGTTGTTGGAGGCAGTCAGGATAAACTCGCCGCCCGCCGCCGCCTGCTGCCGAAATAAATAGCTAAAGGCAGATTCATAGCAAATGGCGGCGATCGCCCGTCCCACTGGTGTATCAAACCGCTGCTCGAAGTGCCCTGGATGCATCGAATCCTCGATGAGCGACAGCCGCCCCACCACGCGCCCCAGCACCGCCTCAAAGGGAATGTATTCGCCCAGGGGCACTAGCTTCACTTTGTCGTAGTGTCCGGCAATCTCGCCATTGGGAGCGAGTGCAAACAGGCTTTGAGTCATGCGGCGTTCCTGCCAGCCCACCGTGCCGACAATCGCCGGAACGCCCCGCGCCAGCACCGCCTGGTAGAGGGGATGCCGCGCCTGCTGCGCCGTGCCCACCCACACCCAGGGAAACGCCCCCTCCGGCATCACCACCAGATCTACGCCTGCATCCGCCAGGGTGTGGTAGCCCTGCGTGTAGCGTTCTAGCGCCAGCCGCTCGCCCTCTTCAAATAGCTTGATCCGCGTTGGCACGTTGCCCTGCACTAGCCCCACCGTCAGCATTTGGTCGGGCCGATCTGCCAGCGGTTGTCGCAGCAGCATCCAGCCGCCCAGATGCGTCGCCGCCAGCAGCGCCAGCGCCAGCGCCAGATATCGACCTGCCCTTGCTCGGAAACCTGGGACAGGCCGATTCCCGTAGGGATCGCTTCGCGAATCGCGCTCCGGTGCTGCCGACACCTGCTGCGGACGATTGCGCCACGCCAGAAAGCTTTCTGCCAGCAGCCCGTTCACCGCCACGATCGCCGCCGTCACCGCCGTCGGGCCAGACAGTTGCCCCAGATGCAAAATTGGCAGGTTGTGTGGGCTTTGGGTCAGCGCCAGGGAAGTCCAGTAGAGCGGGCTATGGCTCCAGAGGGTTTCGGTGGCGCACCAGAGGGCCGTTCCGGTCAGAATCCGAGGGAGCGGGCGGATGGGCGGGTGGGCGGATTGGAGGGTCGGGCGAAACAAGCGAGTGGCAAGGGAAAAACCCAGACTCCAGGTGAAGGGAATGGCTGCGCCCCAGAGGGTAATGAACACCCAGGCGAAAAGGGCGATCGCCACACTGCCCAGCCAGGGAATCCCCATCCAGGTCAGCGGGTGCAAATCCACAATCCAGGAGAGGGCGAGGCCGTGGTAGCCCATGCCCCAGAGGATTGGGAGCAACACGCGATTCGCGAAGCGATCTCTACGGGAGTCGCCCCATTCAACCGTCCCCCCTAGCAGGGGAAACTGAGAAGGATCGGGTGTAGAAGCGCGATCGCCTCCCCTCATCATCACCCACAGCGGAGCCAGCGCCACCCAGGCCAGCCACCAGGCGTTCACAGGTGCAACCGTGCAGCCCATCGCCAGACCGCCGAGCAGGGCGACTAGCCCCCGGATGCGGTGGGAGCGATCCTCGGCGATCGGCTGGCGATTGTTGCCAAACAGCTTCAAAAGGGTCGGCATGGGCAAAAACAGGCAAGATTCAGCCAATCGGCTTCCCCAGAGGGGGAATTTCTGAAACGCTTTGCGTAATCTTCATTCAGATTTTCGATTACTTTATCAAGACCATCGGTGTATCCTGCATCTGCGATTTTGACGAAGGAGTTTTCCCTGTGAATGCTGATTTAGAACTTAACCAACTGACGTTGACGGGTGCCATTAGTCTGCTGACCTATCTACAATACGCCCAATTTCAGCAGCAAGCGCTGGAAGCTGGGGCGATCGCCGCCACGCTGTGTAATATGCTGAGCCAGCTCAACCAGCAGTATCCGGGTCTCGCGGCTGGCTACGGCTGGCAAGAAATTAGCACACCTGCCCTTCACTCCCCTGCAATGGATCAGCCCGCCAGAACAATTGCTCATTCGCAGGCTGCCTAGGGTTGCTGGATGTGGGGCTATGTGGCAGATACTCCGGCAGATCATGCACAGCCGCATCGCCCCAGGCTGCCCAGATCAAGGTTGCAAACCTGGGTTTAAGATGATTGGGTTCAAGACGGTTACGCCCGGCCGTTGATATGCTCTAAGGTCTGAGAGGAAAATCTCAGCTTTTCTCTGGATTCCGCATTTGGGACGAGCAGCAATGGTCAGCAGAGCAATTTGGCAAGATGTTTCAGTATCAGCGGCGATCGCCGGATTTGTGACTGTATTGGTGGGATTCACCAGTTCGGCGGCCATCGTGTTTCAGGCGGCCCAGGCGCTAGAAGCCACGCCCGCCGAAATTGGCTCCTGGATGGGGGCGCTGGGGCTGGGCATGGGCATCACCAGCATCGGGCTGTCGCTGCGCTATCGTGCGCCCGTGGCTACGGCCTGGTCTACGCCAGGGGCGGCCATGTTGATCACCACAGCGGCCGGAGTTCCGATGGCAGAGGCGATTGGTGCATTCTTGTTGTCAGCCGTGCTGTTGACGATTGCGGGCTTCAGCGGCTGGTTTGAGCGGATGATCGATCGCATTCCCGTTCCAATTGCATCGGCCATGCTGGCAGGCGTGCTGTTTCGCTTTGGGCTAGATTTGTTCGTTGCGATGAAAACTCAGTTCGCAATAACGTTCGCCATGTTTTGCACATATCTGATCTTTCGGCGTGTCTTGCCGCGTTATGCAGTGGTGGCGGCGCTTGTGCTGGGAATGGCGATCGCCGCTGTTCAGGGATTGCTCCAGCTAGATGGCATCCGGCTAGAATTTGCTCAGCTTATTTTCACGTCGCCCCAGTTCACCTGGCAGTCTTTTATCGGCGTGGCGCTACCGCTGTTTGTAGTGACGATGGCTTCCCAAAACGTGCCAGGAATCGCCATCATGCGGGCTTCGGGCTATCATACGCCGATTTCGCCGCTGATTGGCTGGACAGGCGCAGCAACACTGGTGCTGGCTCCGTTTGGCGGCTATACACTCTGCCTGGCGGCGATTACGGCGGCCATCTGCATGGGGCGCGAGGCGCACGAAGATCCCAGTCGCCGCTATATGGCAGCGGTATTTGCTGGGTTATTTTATCTGCTGGTGGGGCTGTTTGGCGCGACGGTGGGTTCGGTGTTTGCAGCGTTTCCAACGGAGCTGGTGCTGGCGATCGCCGGACTGGCGCTATTGGGCACCATCGGCAACGGACTGGCCACAGCGCTGAGCCACGAAGCCGATCGCGAACCCGCGCTGATTACGTTTTTGGTTACGGTGTCGGGGGTGGCGCTGCTGGGCATTGGCTCTGCATTTTGGGGACTGGTGGCGGGGGCGCTGGCGATCGCCATTCGACAGCTTTCGCGCCAACTTTTCAAAGTTCCTTAAATCCGCTGCCCGGTCTGCCAACAGCCTCTATAGTCTCATCAGGAGAATTAATCAAGGCAGCTCAAATAGACATGACGAACCCCCTCCACACGCTGGCAGTAGACATCGGCGGCAGCGGCATCAAAGTAATGGTGCTAGACGAAGCAGGAAACCCGATAACGGAGCGCGATCGCATTCCCACCCCCGACCCTGCCAAACCAGAGCCGATGATTCAAGGCATCCTCGGTCTGGCCAGTGGCAAAACCTTTGACCGAGTTTCTGTCGGCTTTCCAGGCGTGGTGCGAAACGGCATCACCGAAACGGCCGCCAATCTCCACCCCGACTGGATTGGAGTGGATCTGGCAACGATACTGATTGACAAGCTGCAAGTGCCCGTGCGCGTGATCAACGATGCCGATATGCAGGGTTTGGGGGCGATCGCCGGCACAGGCGTAGAAATGGTGATCACGCTGGGCACGGGCGTTGGCTCGGCCATGTTTCTCAATGGGCGACTCGTGCCCAATCTGGAACTGGGACACCACGAGTTTCGCAAGGGGCAGACCTACGAACAGCAGTTGGGCCGTGCTGCCTTCGACGAGGGCGGCAAGAAAAAGTGGAACGAACGGCTAGAAAAGGCGATCGCCCAATGGCAGCGCGTGTTTAACTACGACTATCTCTACCTCGGCGGCGGCAACGCCAAGGAAATTAACTTCACGCTGCCTCCCCGTGCCAAGGCCGTGCCCAATATTGCAGGACTATTAGGCGGCATCGCCCTCTGGCGCGATTAGAATCTGCAAGTTGCAAAGGGGTCACAACGTGCAGGATTGCCAAGGCTCATAAGCAAAGTCAGGTGCTACAAGCGCCTCTACTGGGCTTGCTTGTTAAGCAGTACTTTGCCTTGTGCGATGTACGGGGCAATCTCTCGGCGAATGACATTGCTCATTGTGGTGCTATTCGCCATGCACCAGGCATCAAATGCCGCCTTCTCATCCGGCTCAATAGCAACCTGGATTACTTCGTTTTTCTTGCGCTCTAGCTTCCTTCTGGGCATGAATGCTGTGTTAACTCATATCCAGGGTATATCTGTGAAAATATCCCTATAAAATCCGTGCGTGTACTGAACTATCGGTTTACGACTTGAGCCGTTTCTAAGGAATACAGGGAAAAATTACAGAAAATTTTTTTTCAGACAGCCTTACGAATTCACCTTAATTCGCTCTGCGCCGTCTGCCTTGGTTTCGGGGTCAAAGGTTGAAGTTTGGGAATCATCCACCACAGGCAAGGTGATTTCGACGGTCGTGCCTTTGTCCAGTCCCTCACTGTAGAGGTCAATCGTGCCGCCCATCCGCTCCACCAGGTTGCGCGAGATCGCCAGCCCTAGCCCCGTCCCTTCAAACTTGCGGGTGGTGGAGCCGTCCGCCATCACAAACGGGCGAAACAGCTTGTCCTGCTGTTCCGGGTCTACGCCAATGCCCGTGTCTTTGACTGAAACCACAATCCAGTCTTGGGGTCGGGTGTTGGGGTTTGTCAAATCTCCGCCGTCTCCGTTGAGGGCAACCCCGTCGCTGACTAGCTTGCTAAACTCGGACTTTTGGTGGCGGCGAATGTCGATCGTAATGCTGCCTTCGTCGGTAAATTTCACGGCGTTGGATACGACGTTCAGCAGCACTTGCTTCAGCCGCGCCGGATCGGCCCGCACCAAAATTTGCTCATCGAGATCAGGAGCCGTCAGCCGTAGTTGCTTCTGCTGAATTTCGACGGCTTGCAGTTCCAGCACTTCTTTCAAGATTTGCCGCAAATCGACCACTTCTAGAAAAAGCCGCAGTTTGCCCTGCTCGATGCCGCGAATGTCGAGCAGGTCATTGATGATTTTGAGCAGGTGAATCGCTGCCTTATCGGCCTGCTCCAGCAGCTCCAGTTCCTCCTCACGAGTATCGCAGTAGCCGTCTTGCACCAGCCGAATGCAGCCGATAATGGCGTTGAGCGGCGTTCGCAGTTCGTGGGAGGTCGTTGCCAAAAACTCGCTCTTGAGCTGGTTGGCGGCTTCGGCCTCTTGCCAGGCCGACTCTAGCTCGTTGGCACGATCTTCCAAGCGGCTGACCATGCTGTTTAGTACGTCTGCCAGTTGGTTTAGCTCGCGCACCTGAAAGTTTTTGGGCATTCGAGCTTTGACATCGCGCCGATCCAGATGGCGGGCATATTTGCCGAGCTTTTCGATGGGTAGGGAAATGTCGCGAGCTATGTAGAGCATAGCCAGCATGTGCGCCGTCAGCAGCCCGCCCGTCAGCAGCGCCAGGATTTGGCTGATGGACTTTAGCCCCTCCAGCGCATAGTCGAGCCGGGTAACGGCCAGCACCGTCCAGATGCGTTTTTCAGTCGGGCTGATGTTGACTTCAATGGGTGTAAAGCCTGCCAGCCATTCGGTGCTGTCGCCCGAAAAGTTGAACAGGTGACGCACTGCGCCATCGCCCCTGGCGGTATTTTCCAGGATGTTTTCAAAGCGATCGCGATCGCCCTCTTCGGCAATATTGCGCCCCACCTTTTCAGGAAACGGGTGCGATAGGAACGTCCCGTCCTGGTCGATCACCGTCGTATAGCCTAGCAGCGACCAGGGTTTTGCCACCTCAATCTGTCGCAGCACCGTTTGCACCGTCAGCCCATAGCGCGGTCGGCCGTCGCTCGTGTAGACGGGCGTGCTGATGACCAGATCAAGCTGGCTATTCAGCGGGTCTTGGCGCACGCGCTGTCGTGGCTGGGTGTCCAAGACGGATTCCTGGAATGGATTAGCAGCACTAGGATCGGGCTGGTAGCGCCAGGGGTGGCCATCGAGCGACTTGATTGGGGCGTTGCCGCAGGTACTTGCCACGACTTGGTAGGTATACAGATCTGTCAACTGCAAACATTGGGCACCCGGAAGCTGAGGTAGCAATTCTTCTAAAAAAAGCTGGCTTTGAGCCATATCCCCAGATCGCAGGCTTTCGGTCTGGCTGGCGATCGCCAGACTGGTTTGCAGCGAGTGGATGCTGCTGCGAATCAGGCTGCCTTTGCGAATCGCGCTCTCGGTCAGGTTTTGCCGCGCTGTTTCGAGGAGGCTGGTGCGGGCCTTGCGAAACGTCACTGCCACCCCCAACAGCAAGATGGGAATGCTAAGCAGCAAGATTCGCATCAGCAGCAAGCGGCGGAAGGAGGGCTGACCACCAGGCATAGCGATTCCCGACCTAAAGGGCATACTCCACTTTAAAACACTAATATTTGATTACTTCCGACCAAGCCACAGATTTGTTTAGACCGAGCAAACTTTTTGAAGTCTTCATAAAGTTGGGAAGCTTTAACGGAAATCCTCGGAGGCGCGATTGACCCTCATCTGCTGTCCTCCATCTACTGCCCTCATCTATTGTCCCAGCTTGCCAAACGCTGAAAAGCTCATTTGCAGGGTTCGCAGGGTTGACAGCCTGATTTTCTAATTTCTCAGATTTTTAGAACGCTCTTTCATGATTTTAGGCAACCGGCCAGAACTACCGCCACGCTCGTCTGTCTCGTCTTGCACACGGCCGTCCATCACGGTTGTCCTGGCGATGAGCTTGGATGGCAAGATTGCGGACGTAGGGCGATCGCCCGCCCGGTTTGGCTCTGCCCGCGATAAAGCCCATCTGGAAGCCCGCCTGGCTGAGGCAGACGGCTTTTTGTTTGGCGCAACGACGCTGCGAGCCTACGGTACAACGCTGCCCATCACCCATCCTGACCTGCTCCAACGGCGACAGGCAGAGGGGCGATCGCCCCAGCCCGTCCATATCGTCTGCTCTCGCACTGCCGAGTTCGAGGCGCATCTCAAGTTCTTCAAGCAGCCCGTGCCCCGCTGGCTGCTGACCACTGCTGCTGGGGCCGACCGCTGGCGGGCGAGGTCTGAATTTGCCCAGGTGTTTGCCCTGCCAGAAACCCCGACCGGGCTGGATTGGGCGATCGCCCTGCCGCTGCTGTTCCAGTTGGGCATTCACCGTCTGGTGTTGGGCGGTGGGGGCGAACTGGTGGCCGCGCTGCTTGCTGCCGATGCAATAGACGACCTCTGGATTACCGTCTGTCCGCTGCTGTTGGGCGGCCGCACCGCCCCGACCCCCGTCGGCGGCCCCGGCTGGCTAGAAACTGCCGCCCCCCGCCTGCAACTGCTCTCTGTGCAGGCGATCGCCCAAGAAGTTTTTCTGCACTATCGCCTGCATCGAGCGAAAGATTGATCTACGTTGTAAAGAGATGTTTCGTATCGGCATGGCGGGCGCTGGCGTGATCAAGCGCTAGAAATGAAACCCGCCCTCCGTCCCCCCGCTCTGAACGCCCCAAATCCCAAATCCAAAAATCCAAAATCCAAAATGCCCGAACAGACTCGCCCCCGCCTCACTGTGAACTGGATTCAGGCGATCGCCGAAGTGCCCCAGGCTGCTTGGGACGAACTGGCACTGCCGCTCAAAACGCCGTTTTTGGAATGGGACTGGCTGCACAACCTGGAAAGCTCTGGCAGCGCCACGGCCAAGGCGGGCTGGCTGCCCAATCACCTCACCCTCTGGCGCGAGCGCACGCTAATTGCCGCCGCGCCGATGTATCTCAAGGGCCACAGCTACGGCGAGTTTGTCTTTGACCACCAGTGGGCAGAACTAGCACAACGGCTGCGAATCGCCTACTATCCCAAGCTTTTGGGCATGTCGCCCTTTACCCCAGCGGAGGGCTACCGCTTTCTCATCGCCCCCGGAGAAGACGAAGCGGAACTGACGGCGCTGATGGTGGGGGCGATCGACCAGTTTTGCATCAGCAACAATATTTCGGGCTGCCACTTTCTCTATGCTGACCCGACCTGGCGACCGATGATCGAGCCGCACGGCTTTCGGCCCTGGCTGCACCACAGCTATATCTGGCAAAACCACGGCTTCCAAACCTTCGACGACTATCTCGGCAGCTTCAACGCCAACCAGCGCCGCAACATCAAGCGCGAGCGCAAAGCCGTCGCCGCAGCAGGGCTGACGATGCGGGTTCACACCGGAGATGAAATCCCCAAGGCTTTATACAGCCTGATGTATCGCTTCTACAGCGACACCTGCGACAAGTTTGGCTGGTGGGGCAGTAAGTATCTGACGCGGCAATTTTTTGAGCAGCTTCATCCCACCTATCGCCACCGCACGGTGATGGTTGCGGCCTATGCCGAGCAAGACCCGCAGCACCCCGTTGGCATGTCGCTTTGCTTTACCAAAGGGGATCAGCTATACGGGCGCTATTGGGGGTCGCTGCAAGAGATTGAGAACCTGCACTTCGACACCTGCTACTATACGCCGATCGAATGGGCGATCGCCCACAACATCCAGACCTTCGACCCCGGCGCAGGCGGCCGCCACAAAAAGCGTCGCGGCTTCCCCGCCACGCCAAACCACTCCCTGCACCGCTTCTATGAACCGCGCCTGTCGCAAATCCTGAACCACTATATCCAAGAGGTCAATGAGCTAGAGCAGCAGGAGATTGAAGCAATCAATGCCGATTTACCCTTTCGGCAGTCTGGGGGAATGACGGAGTAACGGAGCGTTGGAGCAAGAGGGGGTCAAGCAGTGACCCATGCATTGCCGAATCAGCCTCTCTCTTTTCTCTCTTCTCTCTTTTATTTTCTCTCTTCGTTTTTTCCTATGCGCCTCCTTGCCCTTCTGCTCACCTGCCTCCTATTGCTCACGGGCTGCCAGCCTGCGGCGGCGACGGATGGCGTGGTGCATCTGACGCTGTGGCATGGGGTGAATCCGCCCGCCAATCGGGATGTGTTGCAGCGATTGGTGGAGCGGTTTAACGAAGCGCATCCGCAGATTCAGGTAGAGGCGCTGTATGTGGGACAGGGCGACCAGCAAATTCCCAAGATTCTGGCGGCGGTCGTGGGCGATGCAGCCCCAGATATGCTGTGGTATGCGCCGATGATTACGGGGCAACTGGTGGAGTTGGATGCGCTGCGATCGCTCGATGACTGGCTTTCCGCCTCCCCTGTCGCCGCCGAGATTGACCCAGCGCTGCGCGAGTCAATGCAGTGGGAGGGGCGAACCTGGTCGATTCCCTTTGGCACCAACAACGTCGGCGTGTTTTATCGACCGAGCCTGTTTGCGGCAGCGGGCATTCACGATTTGCCCCAGACTTGGGATGCGTTTCGCCAGGTGGCAAAGGCGCTGACGATTCCCGAAAAAAATCAGCACGGCCTCTTGCTGCCGCTGGGCAAGGGCGAGTGGACGGTGTTTATGTGGCTGCCGTTTCTCTGGGGCGGCGGTGGAGAAATTGTGGCAGAACGGGGGGCAGTGCAGGTGGCCTCGCCGGGGGCGATCGCCGCGTTGCAGTTGTGGCAAGACCTGGTAAACGATGGCTCCGCGATTCTTTCGCAGCCAGAGCGGGGCTATGAGCTAGACGCATTTCTGGCAGGCAGGGTGGCCATGCAGCTCACTGGGCCGTGGACCCTGGGGCAGCTTCGACAGGTGGGTGCAGAGTTTGGCGTGATGCCGATCCCGGCCGGCCTGCGGCCCGCCACCAGCACGGGCGGCGAAAATCTGTTTTTCTTCCACTCTACCCCGACGCGCGAGCAGGCTGCGCTGGTCTTTGGCGAATATGTGCTGAGTGAGGCGTTTCAAACCAAGTGGGCGATCGCCACTGGATACCTGCCCGTCAACCTGCGATCGCGCCAGAGCCAGGACTATCAGACCTTCCTTGCCCAACAGCCCGCTGTGCAAGTGTTTTTAGATCAAACGCAATACGGGCGATCGCGCCCTACTGTTCCCGGCTATAACCGCATTTCCGATGCGCTGGGCCGGGCCGTAGAATCTGTCTTGCTGAACCAGAATACGCCCACAGCGGCCATCGACGCAGCCCAGCGACGACTGGATCAGGTGTTTGGGCGGGCAGAGTGAGGGCGCAATCGGGTTGGTTCAGCGCCTCATGGCTCCAGCGCCGTTTGGCATCTATTGCGCCAGTGCCCTCTGGCAAAAGTCCAGAGCGATCGCCCGGTCACTCGTCACCTGGGGATAGGTCAGCGCAGGTCGCGCCAGGGTGACAAGTTTAATGCCGAGGTCGGCGGCAACCTGGCGCTTGATGTCTTCGCCGCCAGGACTGCCAGACGCTTTGGCCACCACGAGGGAAATTTGCCACTGTTGCCAGAGCGCCTTTTCTAAGGCCGCAGAAATAGGCGGGCGCAGCGCAATCAGCCGATCCGGGGTAAACCCAGCGGCGATCGCCCCTGCCAGCGCTTCGTGTGACGGCAAAATGCGGGCGAACAAGGTGGCACGATCTTGCCACGGCTGAAACAGCGGCAAATAGCGATAGCCAATGGTCAACAAGACCCGCTCGTTGATCAGTAAATGGCTCTCCAGCAGGGCTTCAACATTGGGAAAGACCCATTCCCCCGGCGCAACGCCTTCCACGGGCGATCGCTCGAAGCGCAGGTAGGGCAGGTGCAGGTCAGCAGCAGTGGCGATCGCCAGTTCCGACACCGCCGCCGCAAACGGGTGAGACGCATCCAGAATGGCGCGAACTGAGTACGTCTGCAAAAACTCGCCCACCGTTTCTGGGGTCAGCTTGCCGACCCACACACGACAGCGTTCGGTGTCTGGATAGAGCCGCCGCGCCGCCGCTGTCGTCACCGTCACCACGCAGCACATCCCCTGGGTAACCAGATCTCGCGCCAGCATTGCGCTTTCCTGCGTGCCGCCGATGAGCCAGAGCATCGTTCTAACTCTCTCTTGAACTGCACTTGAACTGCACTCGAACTGCACTTGAACTGCAAAAAAGAGCCAGATGGGAACCTGACTCTTTCGCAGTTATTCAGCGACGGGTATTTGCAGCTTAGTGCAGTTGCAAATGCTTGGTGTTGTCGCCCATGTGGATGGTATCTACGAAGCGGGCGGTTTTGGACTGGGTGGAGATGACAAGACTTTGAGTCCGTGCGCCACCCTTGAAGAAGCGCACGCCTTCCATCAGCGTGCCGGAGGTGATGCCGCAAGCAGCAAACAGCACGGTGTTGCCCGATGCCAGTTCTTCACACTCATACACCCGATCGGGATCGGTGATGTTCATTTCCTTGAGGCGGGCAATGTTTTCCTCTAGGGTCTTGTTGGCCCACTCTTTGGTCATGACCACGGCGGGATCTGCAACGAGCTGCCCCTGGAAGTGTCCGCCCAGCGCCCGCATCGCCGCCGCAGAAATCACGCCTTCGGGCGCAGCGCCAATGCCCATCAGCGCGTGGATATTTGTCCCTGAAAAGGCGCAGGAGATGGCGGCCGATACGTCGCCATCGGTGATCAGGCGGACACGCGCTCCGGCTTCGCGGATTTCTTTAATCAGCGCATCGTGGCGATCGCGCTTCATCACCACCACCACGAGTTCGTCGATGGCCCGATCCAGACATTCTGCCAAGATCTTTAGGTTTTCAGTCGGAGACTTGCGGATATCGACTTTGCCTTTGGCGGCAGGAGGCGCAGCCAGCTTGTTCATATAAAAGTCGGGCGCGTTGAACAGGCCACCCTTTTCGGAAATCGCCAGCACTGCCATCGAACCGGGCTGACCATAGGCGCAGAGGTTGGTGCCCTCACAGGGGTCCACGGCGATGTCGATTTCCAACAGTTCGTCGGGGTTACAGAAGGCCGCCGCATCTTCTCGGGTGCAGATGCCCACTTCTTCGCCGATGTAGAGCATAGGCGCTTCGTCGCGCTCCCCTTCACCAATCACGATCCGTCCGCGCATGTGGATTTTGTTCATCCGTTCGCGCATGGCTTCTACAGCGACCCGGTCGGCTTCGTTCTTATCCCCTTTGCCCATCAACCGAGCAGAGGCGATCGCCGCTTGCTCTACCACTTCGATAATCTCCAAACCGAGTGTACTTTCCACCGGATACCCTCCAAACTGCTTGATTTTTCGTCGTTTGAGCGACGTGTACCTCTTGTCAAAAGTGTATCAGACAAGGGGATCGGGATTTAGGGATCAGATTTTAGGGATCAGGTGACCCTGCAAATCCACCCACCCGATGCGCCTAAACTAGAAGGGCAGAACAATGCAGGTGGAACCCATTTCTATGAGTAGCGCGATCGCCTGGACTCCTGAAGCCGAAGCCCGTTTGAAAGAAATTCCCTTTTTTGTGCGTCCGGCCGCTCGCAAGAAGATCGAGAAATTTGCTGAAGAGGCCGGCATGACGCAGATCACCGAAGAGGTCTACGAACAGGCCAAAGCAAAGTTTGGCTCGAAGTAGCGTCTTGAAGGTGCAACATCGTCTGAACTCGGCCTGAACTTGCGGAGATCTGCAAGTTTCAGTTTTGGTAACTCCACGACTCCGAAGCAAGCGGGAACTTAAGGTAGCAGTATTGAGTTTCTGTGAGGGTTTCGGGATGAAAACTTGGCCATTGACGGTTGGTGTTGTGGGCCTGTGTATGGCGATCGCCAGCGCCGCGATCGCCGCTCCACCCAACCGCTTATCCATTGCTCAAAACGGGTCGGCTCCGACCCAGCCAGTCAGCCAGAGCGGAACTCCTCTGGTCACGGTTCGCCGCGAGGGTGGCTTCTGCTATCCACCCGGCTGCTTTTCAGAAGTCACCATTTACCAGGATGGCAGCTATCGCTATGCCAACAGCGTCGGCGATCGCGCCACCGGACGCATCCGCCGAGGAACCCTGCAACAACTGCGATCGCGCATTGCCCGCGCCGATTTTGACCAGATCCGCAGCGAGGCAAATGTCCGCAATCCAATCCCAAACCTCTGCCTGCTGGCTGCCGATGGGCCAGAAGCCGTCTATCGGTTTTATCCAAACGGGCAGACCGAAGAGATTCGCGGCTGCGAAACCGACATCGACCGCAGCAGCCGTCTATTTCAGCAGCTTGAACGGCTCTATGAGCGCGTCTCTGAGCAGGCCGCCCAGGCAGCCCAGAATCAGAGACGGGGCGATCGCGCTCTTTAAGGTCTTGAAGGAAGGATCACGCTGAACCCTAGGGCGCGTCATCAACTAAGCTCAGAAGCCTTAAGGAATCGGCAGTATTGCGCTCGTCCAAACAAATCAGGCTAGGGGCTGAATCTCCCAAGAAACCAGACCTTGGGTAGACAACTGATGGCAGCCCCTAGTAGGGCTGATCCATCGCCTCGTCCTTTGTATTAGTGCGGCGTTCTGGCGTTTCCCGATTAAACCGCATGTGAACCGCGCGGGTCTGAACGCCGTCCGCTGCCACCGCCAAAATCGGGAAGTCCAACATGCCATCCTGGAAGGACATCTGGAAGCGGAAGGTGCCATCGGGGTTCAGCTTCACAGGTCGTCCAGCAATGGTCACCGAGGCATCTGGCTCCGTTGCGCCGTAGATAATCAGTTCTGCATCTGCCACCAGCCAGAATTTCCGCGCCCGAATCGGCGGCATAGAACCAAAGAAGCCCACACCCGACATGCCAATGCCAGAGAAGTTCGGTATCCCTACACCCGACTGGCTGTAGATCCCAGCCCCCGACATCGTATACAGACCTGCGCCCGACTCGGTGTACAGGCCTACGCCCGACATCCGCGCATAGCTAATCGGCCCCGGATAACCCATGCCCACGCCGGACATGCCCACGCCCGACATACTGTACATCCCCACGCCGGACATTCCCACGCCCGACATACTGTACATCCCTACGCCAGACATTCCCACGCCCGACATGCTGTACATGCCCACGCCGGACATGCCCACGCCCGATTCGGTATAGCGACCCACGCCTGATTCGGTGTACAGGCCCACACCCGACATCGTGTAAAGCGCTCCGCCCGACTCGGTATAAAGTCCTGCGCCCGACATGGTATACATGCCCACGCCGGACTCGGTGTATCGACCTAAGCCGGACATGCCCACGCCGGACATGCCCACACCCGATTCGGTATATCGACCCACACCCGACTCGGTGTATAGGCCTACGCCGGACTCAGTTTTCCCCGACCATTGACCCATTTCAGCCGAAAAGACAAATGAGCTAATGGCTGCGCCAGAGGCCTGCATGGAACTCAGCGCTGCCCCTGATTCTGAGTAGACGTAGCTGCTAATGGCTGCCCCAGAGGCCTGCATAGAACTAAGCGCTGCGCCCGATTCCATCTGATGGGAACCCTGCACCGAGGCCGGAACCTGCTGCATGGAGCCATAGAGCGAACCTGCCAGACGCATTGCCTCGGCAGACTCGGCCATGTCAAAAATCTCGTCGTAGATGGGGTTGCCCGTGTCTGCCACTCGTCGCCCGGGTGGAATCAGCCGCAGGAAGGTCTTGCCGCGCCGGTCTTCCTCCCAACCCAGCGTAATAAACTGATCCTCAAACCAGTCGGACGGGTAGATTGGCGGAATACGAACCGCATTGGATCTTGCCAGAACCAGCCACATCCCGTCTGGTGTGAGATAGCCAATTTCAACCAAATAATCGCGATCGCTCACCGGAATGGGCAAATACCAGTCGCGGGCTAGCTCGTCACAGTCGTACTGCTGCACGCTGTGGGGACGCTGGCTATTGGCATCAATATCGGTCACGTCGTATAGCCGCAGCGCCAGCCGCTGTCCGCCCTGACCCCGCAGTAGTGCCTTATGTTGATCGGGCACATCCCAATAAGTGTAGGCCCACTGCGGATCGCGAGGCATCAGCACAATTCGGCTCTCGCCGTAGCCATCAGGCAAATCGGGTAGATTCGTGTCTACATCCGCCAGCCGCTCAGCCGACAGATCCGTTTGCCCCACGTCAAACTTTGCCGCTTCAACAGCAGACTGGTCATCTTCCTTGGCCAGCGCTGCCATCGCAGCCGCCCCTGCTGCCAGCGTTGCCCCCGTGCCCAAAGCCGCAGCAATCGGCGGCACAGTGGGGGTCTCTGGCTCTGGCGTTGCTACAACAGGTTCATCCACAGTAGATTCATCCACAGCAGACTTATCAATAACGGGTTCCACTGGGGTAGGTGCTGGAGCGGGTACTGTCGGAGAAACGGATACTGCTGGAGGCGGCACAATCGGAGCAACCACAGGCGGCACGACGGGCGGCACAACGGGCGGCACGACGGGAGCAGGAGCTGCTTCAGTCGCAGCAGGGATCGTGGGCACGCGCACCGAGTTGGATCGGGCCAGCTTGAGCCAGCGGCCGTCGCTGGTGGTGTAGCCAATTTCTGCAAGATAGTCGCGATCGCCCGCCATGATGGGCACATGCCGATCCTGGTCAGTTTCAGCCACGTCATATTCCTGAACGCTGTGGGCAGGCTGCCGATCGAGGTCAATATCCGTCACGTCGTAGATCCGCAGCTTCAAATCGCGTCCGCCTTGGCGCTTCAGATCTGCTCTATGAGCCTCTGGCGCTTCCCAATAGGCATAGGCATCTTCGGCATTGCGCGGGGTTAGCACAATCCGGCTGGCGGGAACCTGGCGGGACGGCGCGACAGTCGGCACTGGGCGCAGCGGCGGCGCAACCGGAGCCACCGCCTCTCGCCGCCGAAATAGCCCCAGCAAGAAAGGCAAAGCTCCTAGCAGCAGCAGCGCCAGCCAGGGCAGCAGCCCTTCGGGTTGATTACTCCTCGGCGGCGGGGTGACGACTGCGGGCGCGGCATCCAGCACGGGACTGGGAGTGGCGGGCACGGGCGCGACCGGAGCCGCTGGCGCAACTGCGGTGGCTTCTTGTTCACGCGCCTCTTCTACCACTTCTTGACCGGGTTCCGAGGTTGCAAATCCTAAAAATGCCTGCACGGGCGGAGTCGGTGTGCCGCGATAGACGTAGCCCCTTGGCTGCGAAAAGGGATAGCGAGGATCGGTGGGCAAGGTCTGGTGCATGGGCACGATCTTTACGTCGCCTCGGTTCAACACCTGATTGGCGATCGCATAGCTGATCCCATCCGCCCCAAGCGCCTGCACCACTGCTGCCGTGTCGTCTGTCGCAACTTGTTCAGCATTGCTACCCGTTTGAAAAGGCGCTTCCTGAAACACTGAATAATTACTAAGCGACTGGCGGGTGTCACTGAAGACCGGGCGATCGACAAAGCGAATCGGCCCAGGCGGCCCACCAACCTGCGACCAGTCCGTAATTTCACCCCGGAAAATCTGAGCAAACTGCTCAAACGTCAGGTCGCCTGCAAAGGGGTTGTCTGCGCCCACAATGATGGCAATTTTTTCTCGGCTGAGAGGAACCTCTACCAATCCCTGATCCCGCTCTGCCTGGGTCAGGTCGCGCCCCACTGCCACCAGATCCAGGTCTCCAGCCAGTAAGGCCTGTAGCGCCGCGTCTGTGCCGCCTGCGGCAAGGTTGACCCGGGTGCCAGGGTAGCGCTCCTCAAAGCGGGCCTTCAGACTTTCATTAATCAGCGTCATACTGGCAGAGCCATCTATATTAACGGAGGTGTCTGCCGGAACGCTGGCGGGCAGCGGAAATTCTGGCGGCGTAGATTGTGCCAGCGTTGGAACTACCCACCGCAGTCCAAGTAAACCGGGAGCGCCGCCGAGGGCAACTAGCAGGGCTAGCAGGGTGAAAGATGTTTCTGGGTTTCGCAGCATTGTTGAGGGCAGCCTAGACGTGAGCAGGGATTTTTTAGGTTAATTTTTGCAAAAGACGTGTCAATTATATAGCCCTCTTTCTTATCAGAAGTTAATAAAGAAGACAATTTGAAGTAAAAATACTCATCAGGGGGGCGATCGCCCAGTTCCTTCCCATACAAGCGTTTCAGCCTTTGAGCAGGGGAAATCAAGGGATTCTCGCGCCGCCTCTGTTTCGCGGGGTACTAGACGAACCGACAAGTTTCCCTTAGTTTGTCGTATTTCTTTTGAGATGCATAGTCCACGCCGATTTTTGATAAGAATTGCCTATACAAGCAGCATCGCTGGATAAGCGGCAAGTCTGAGCCTGGAAAGCGCTGGGAGTCAGACCCAAAACTGTCGAGAAAACCGTTGCAGAAAGAGCAAAAGCGCCGTGCTGAATATCCAACCGCGCGGCGCTTGCATAATAACTTCCTGCAACCGGACTTGCTGCAACTCGTTTTGAAAACTGGCAATTGAGAACGGCTATCAGCCAGAATCAATCACAGGTAAATCAACTCACAGGCGAAACCTTCGCTTGCCCAGCTTTATCCAATCTCTTTCTGTCCAATCTCTTTTTGTCCAACCTGCTTTACCCGGACTGCTTCCAGGATGCTACCAGAGTCCTCGAACCGGGCCCGCTGGACGCGGCGCAGGCTGGGGATCTCCTGGAACGCCCTGGCTGAAGGGCGGAAACTGCGGCCCCAAGGGAGTCGGGCGCAGGGGTTGAGAGGGAGGCAGCAGCAGCAGCGAGGTGTCAAAGGGATTGTTCAGGTCGGCAGTGCGGATGGTGGGGCCGTCCAGGTTTTGCTGGTTTGAAGCGTCCACGTAGAGTCGATGCACCTGCCGCGCATCGGTGATGATGTTGTTTTCGGGGAAGGGGCCAAGGAACCAGGTGAAGGAGTTGACGATGCCCCGGTTGCCAAAGAAAGTGCCACTGGCACCATAGTAAGCGTCCTCAAACGCTTGCTGGAGTGTTTGGATGTCGTCTGCGCTGCGGGTTGAAGTGACAGTCTGGGCGATCGCCCCTGATCCTAGCGCCCCACCCGACGTTGCCAGGGTGAGCAGTCCAGCCAATATCTTAAACCTGAAGCCCATGGCAAATTCCCTCAAATTTTGTCCAACATCTTAGCTCATTTCAGAGTACAAACGACAAGTTTTTTCCAAAGCTCGATGGATGACGACCTAGACTGAGGAGGGATCGGGAGAATCTTTTCTATCTGGTCATTACAGCATTTCTCGCCTGCCTTTCTAGGAGACTCTTTGCCTCGCTATCTTGGCGATCGCCCCTTAACATTTCACCCCAAAATTGGAATTTTTAGCCGTGATTCTTGCCGATCATCTAATTCTTTTTTCGCGCTATCCCCAACCAGGAACCACGAAAACGCGCCTCATTCCGCATTTGGGAGAAACCGGAGCCGCCCAGCTTCAGCGACAGATGACCGCGCAGGTATTGCGGCAAATCCGGCCCCTCCTGTATCCGACGGCGGAGAATTCGACCCGTCCTATTTCAGCAGAAATTTGGTTTTCGGGGGGCGAGGCAGCGCAAATGACAGACTGGCTGGGGTCGTCCTGGGCGCTATATCCGCAGCCGGCAGGAGACTTGGGCGATCGCTTGTTGAGTGCGGTGGAACGGGCGATCGCCACTGGAGCCGAGCGGGTGGTGGTGATTGGCACAGACTGTCCCAGTGTGGATTCCGCGATTTTGCAGCAGGCGTTTACCGCGTTGCAGACCCATGACCTAGTGTTGGGGCCAGCCACCGATGGCGGCTATTATCTCATCGGGCTGCGGCAGCCGGTTGCAGATTTATTCAGGGGAATTGATTGGGGCACTGAGCGCGTGTTTGCCCAGACCATAGCGATCGCCCAAGCCCTCCATCTTTCTATAGCAACGCTTGATCCTCTCACGGACATCGACACGGCTGCCGACTTGCCCGTGTGGGAAGCGCTGCGGGAGCAGGTGATTTCCGTGATCATTCCAACGCTGAATGAAGCCGCAGAATTGCCGAACCTGCTGGAAACCCTATCGCCCTCTGGCACATTGGAAGTGATCGTGGCAGACGGCGGCAGCCAGGACGATACGCGGGCGATCGCCCAGCAGCACGGCGCGACGGTCGTCCATTCCGCGCCTGGCCGCGCCCGCCAGATGAACGCCGGAGCCGCCGCCGCCACTGGCAAAACGCTGCTGTTTCTCCATGCCGATACGCGCCTGCCCAAAGATTTTTCTAATCTGGTGCAGCAAACCCTGGCCCAACCGGGCGTGGCGCTGGGGGCGTTTGACCTGTCGATTGACGGAACCTTGCCGGGATTGCGCTGGGTGGAGCGGGGGGTGCGCTGGCGATCGCGCTGGTTCAGCCTGCCCTACGGCGATCAGGCGCTATTTCTGCGAACAGACACCTTTTGGCAACTGGGCGGCTTTCCAGAGGTGCCGATTCTGGAAGATCTGAAGCTGGTGCGAAAGGCTCAGACGTTGGGCAAAGTGGCGATCGCCCCAGCAGTGGTATCGACTTCGGCGCGGCGGTGGGAAGCGCTGGGGGTGTGGCAGACGACACTGATCAATCAGGGCGTGCTGATCGCCGCTGGGTTGGGCGTGCCTCTAGAGAGAATTACTCAGTTCTATCGGCGATCGCGGTCAAAAAATTTGCCGCCCGCCCTCTTCAAAATTCGTAAAAAAAATAGGGATTGAAGGCTCAACCCCTAACGTATCCCATTATCTACAGGCTAGCTAGACCAATCTCAAATCAGCATACTCAGCGACGAGTTCATCTGACGAGAGGGTCTGACCCTCCACCTGGGGGGTCCAGAGAATTTCCAGCGCCAGCAGGCGATCGCTCGACACCGACCCCATCTGCGACAGCGCCCGACGCAGGTCTTCCGTCGAGTTCACCACGGGCAGATCTAGCTTGCCCAGCGTCGCCGCCAGCAGCGTCACGACGATATATTCGCCCTGAGTCTGAATTTCCGTAGGCTGCTCGGTCGCCACCCGCTCACCCGTATCGACTGTAGCCAATGCCGCAGGAGCCGATTCTGCCTGCCGCAACTGGCGGTTGAAATTCGACAGCGTTTCTTCGCTAAATTTGCTGCGCTCCGCCAGCGCCAGTCGATTAAACTGTGCCTCAGCCGCCTCCAGGCGATACTGTGCCGACTGCGTGCCGCCATAGACCCAATATTCGGGATGCCGCAGCAGCGCCAGCGTCGTTTCTTGCAGCGCCTCCGTCAGCCCTTCTTTGGAACCCGTATCCGCCGTTTTTGCCAGCCGATCCAGGTCTGCCTGCAAGCCGCGAGCGCCAGACAGCAGCCCTACTTGAACTTTGGACACCGAAACCGTGGGCGACGCTGCGCCATAGCCCAGGTCGTCATAGCCATTCGCATCAGACTGCGCGGCTCGAACGCTCCGCACGATAAATGATGCAAGCGAGATAAAAATCAGAATGGTGAACAGGCTGCCTGCACCGCCTCCAAAGAAAATCGGCCCCCACACCAGCGGAAACCCAATGCCGCCGCCAGGATAACCACCAGGATAGTAGCCGCCACCGCCATAGGACGGAGCCGGACGGCTGGTATAGGTGCGGCTGGGCACGCTAAACCCGCCGCCGCCGATGCGGCCGCCGCCCCGACTCAGGGCCAGAGCGCTGCCCGCATTGCCAAATACTAACGTTGCAATCAGAGAGAAAACTACGAGCGGCCGAAGCAGAGGCCGCCACACTTGAGAAAAGAACCTTCGCATTGCCTCCAGCCCTCCTGTAAATGGTTGGGCAAAACCCGTGGGGCAGGCTGTGCAGTTTGCAGAGCTAAGATTTGCAGCGCTGACGTTGCAGAGCTTTAGAAAACGTTACACAGCCAATCGATATTTCTAATGTAACGCGCTCTGTTTCTAGACAGGGGCGGCTAGAGGCTGTTTTCAGGGGGGATGACCGTACTTGAAAAACCAGGGGCGATCGCCCGAAATTTTGGACAGAGACCGCCTGCTTCTGTCAGCCGCCGCCGACAATGGTGACAATTTCCAGGCGATCGCCCGTCTGCATCACAGTCTGTTCCCAAAACTGGCGGTGCAAAATCTCGCCGTTATATTCCACTGCCACCAGGCGCGGATTCATGCCCAGTTGCTCCAAAAACTGCGGCAGCGAGGTATCTGGCTCGCAGGTGCGGGGTTCGCCATTGACCTGAAGCGTAATCGACATAGCTTAACGATGAGCTGAGAAGCAACTCAGAAGACAGACTAAATTATGCTACCCCAGAGGACTAGACGCGATTGCTCGTCGATAGCTACTCCATCTCATCTAGGTCTGGATCTAAGTCAGTCAGGTATGCCAAATCCGCTAGATTCACGTCTTCCTCTTCGGACTGCCGGGCGACTAACACCGGATGCTGGTGGAGCGGAACGGTGAAGGTGACGGTAGATCCTAGCCCCTCGCCCAAGCTGTAGAAATTCACCTCACCCTTCATCGCTTCTACAAGCTTCTGGGAAATGGCTAGGCCCAGCCCCGTGCCGCCATATTGCCGAGTCCGGGAACCGTCTACCTGGCTAAAGGACTGAAACAGGCGGTCTTGCTTCTCTAGTGAAACGCCAATGCCCGTATCGGCGACGCTAATCTTGGCATAGCCTTTGTCTTGGTCAGACTGGCGGGGCAGGATGTCGGTGGTAACGGTGATGCCGCCTTCGTGGGTGAACTTGATGGCGTTGCCCAACAGGTTCAGAAGCACCTGGCGGAGGCGCTGATAGTTGCCGTTTAGGATGATTGGATCTCGCGTTTCGGGTTTGCAAATTTTGAAGCTCAGATGCTTGTGTTCGGCTTGAGGGCGGATAAAGCGTTCCACATCGTCCATCAGGTCATCGAGCTTGACCGGGTTAATCTCGATTTCGAGCTTGCCTGCTTCGATTTTGGCAATGTCCAGGATGTCATTAATGATGTCGTTCAGGTTTACCGCTGAGCGGTAGGCTTCTTCAATGAACTCGCCCTGTTCTTCAGGATCATCCGCCATGCCGTCTACGATGAGCTTGAGGAAGCCAATCATGCCGTTGAGCGGGGTGCGTAGCTCATGGGACGTGTTCGCCAAAAACTCGCTCTTGAGGCGGGAGGCTTCTTCGGCCTGGCGACGGCTCTCTTCGAGGTCGTGATACTGCTGCATCAGTCGCTCGGCCTGGCGACGGCTCGTTGCGTATAGACTGGCATGGGCCAGCCCCGTCCCAATCTGTTCTGCAAATTCTTGAACTAGCTCAATTTCGGACTGTCTCCACACCTGAGCTTCATCGTCTTGATACAGCACGAGGAGTCCGTTGGGCTGGCCGTCGTGGCAGGTGGCGATCGCCAAAATTGCCATCTCCCTGCCGCTTTCTTCATCAATCTGTGTGGTGCTAACGGGTTGGAGCGTGGAAACGGCCTGCTGCAAGTAGGGAAAGTGCGGTAAATCTAGCGTTTGCCCGACGCAATCCACCACCCCATCTTGCCGATAGTCTGCCATGATCTGCGCTTTTCCCTCTTCAGCGGGGTAAGCACACACCCAACAGCGACTCAGGTTGAGCGTTTCACCCAGTCCACTGGCGGTTTGCTGCCAGATGGCATCGAGGTCAAGCGTATGGCGGATATTCCAGGCAACGCGAGTCAGTGCCTTTTGATAAAAGATGGAGCCGCTGCCCCGGAGCGTGCTGAAGCGAGGGGGCGATTCTAGCAGCAGGTGGGCCTGGTCATCGGTGCAGGCATAGAGCAGATGCCCCGTGACGATAACTGCTGAAGGCAGCGCGTTGACTTGCAGAATGGGGCTGAGCGCGAGGTCAAAAACGAGATACTGCCCGCCACAGCAAAACAAGTAGGAAAACCCATCGGGGCTGCCCAAATCAAGCACCATACGAATCCGCTGCAAGTAGGGCGCAAGGGCGGCTGGCGCAAACTCGACTTCCTCAATCGGCCGACCCACCAGCTCTGTGGAACCTAGTCCGTAACGATCTGCGTCCTTCCAGGAGAAGGAGAGGTAGGTTCCCACAGCGTCTTGTATGAAGATGAGATCACCAATGGAGGGCGGTTTCTGGAGCGGGCCGCCGGGTCGCCTAGCAATCGCTACATCTGTCGGGCCAACGACAGAACTAGAAGAATCTTCAGACAAGGTCATCAGCGTGCATCGGAGACAGTGAGTTCAAGTGCACAAAACGGTTTGGAATCAGCTTCAGCAAGTATCTTTGCCTAACGTAGCCTGTCGCAGAGGCTATCTGCAACGGCTTTGAAGCAAATCCGCGATTCTGGCTGTGATCAGCTAGTCGTTCCACTCTCCACGCGGGGGAACGGGTGGGTTACGCTGGAGCGATCGCGTCAGGTCGTCGTCCCGCGAGGCTCCTCCCCGCAGCCATTGACGCACTGCGACTTCGATCACTTTGCTCGGATCGCTGGTGAGATGCCCAATCTGATTCAATAGCTCAGCGTCGATCTGGATTGACAAATCGACCTTGTTTCCAGCCGCCGCTCTGGGGCTGACGGCGGGTGGCGGGTCTGTGGGGGCGATCGCCTCCTGAGTCGAACCCTGAACACCGGCCTGAGCCTTCACACCATCAGTCTTCACGCCATCAGTCTTCGCCACATTAGATTCCACAACAGGGTCACTCATAGGATTGTCTTGCTCTCTCACCGTTCCGCAATATGTTCCGTCGCTGATATCGCCTGGTTCGCCTATACAGACACCCTTCCAGGATGAGAATCTACCGACTTACAGTAAATTCTGCCCTAAATCGTTTTGTACAGGGAATCTAATGTTGTGAGTTGTGAACTTAATGGCTTGAATTGTAAATCTTGAGTCGTAAAGCTTGATGTAGAGCTTGGTGTAAATCTCGGTTTAGATTTTGAGTCTTGGCGATGGCAAGCCGCAGAGGAAGCGGCGTTTCGTCTGGCTTCCAGCAGGAGTCTTTCGCAAGCGAGAGCGTTTGTATCCAGAAAAGCCCCCTATGGTCAAACCCCCTTGATAGTTCTGGAACAACCATCTACTCCGCTCAAGACCTGTTTACTACACCTCTATTGCACCCTACTCCAGAAAGCTGCACCCACTTTTCTGAGTGATGCTGGCTCTTAAAGATTCCGGTTCTTAAACGAGGGGCGATCGCCCTTCTTCCCAAGCACCCCTGAATTAAACTGCCTACAAAGGCTACTGTCTCGACAGGCCGCCTTGCAGCGTAAAACAATAAACAATACGCTACAACTTGACCTATCTTGATCTATTTAGAAATCATAGGTCATCTGGTTCCTCCCAACTGCGGCGAAACCCAAGACGACTCAAGGGACTGCCGATGCGTCCGGCAGAGAGAAGCATTACAATATCTTAAGCGGTATGCCTTAAGGACGATTCACTGCCTGGTTTCTCTTGCGGTTCCTCTAAGCATTGCCGCCCCTTTTACCCCTTGATGCCTTGCGTCTATGACCGACGTTCCCGTCTCAAACATCCGCAACTTTTCCATCATTGCCCACATCGACCACGGCAAGTCCACGCTGGCCGACCGCTTGCTGCAAACGACGGGCACTGTCAGCAATCGAGAAATGAAGGAGCAATTTCTCGACAATATGGATCTGGAGCGAGAGCGCGGCATCACGATTAAGCTCCAGGCAGCCCGCATGAACTATCGCGGCGAAGACGGGCAGGATTACGTGCTGAACCTGATCGACACACCGGGGCACGTAGACTTTTCCTATGAGGTGTCGCGCTCTCTGGCTGCCTGCGAAGGCGCGTTGCTGGTGGTAGATGCTTCTCAGGGCGTGGAGGCGCAAACTCTGGCAAATGTGTACTTGGCGCTGGAGCATAATCTGGAAATCATTCCGGTGCTAAACAAGATTGACCTGCCGGGGGCAGAGCCAGATCGGGTCAAGGGAGAAATCGAAGAAATTATCGGGCTGGATTGCAGCAGCGCGATTCTCGCCTCGGCGAAAGAAGGCATTGGCATTGGCGAGATTCTGGAATCTATAGTGCATCTGGTGCCACCACCCCGCGACACAGTGCAGGAGCCGCTGCGGGCGCTGATTTTCGACAGCTACTACGATTCCTATCGCGGGGTGATTGTGTACTTCCGAGTGATGGACGGGACGCTGAAGAAGGGCGATCGCATCCGGCTGATGGCTTCCCGCAAAGAGTACCAAATCGACGAACTGGGCGTGTTGTCGCCTAACCAGGTCGAGGTAGACGAACTGCACGCGGGCGAAGTGGGCTACCTGTCGGCTGCTATCAAGGCGGTGGCCGATGCGCGAGTGGGCGACACCATTACCCTGGCGACGGCTCCAGCCAAGGAACCGCTCCCTGGCTATACGGAAGCCAAGCCGATGGTGTTTTGCGGACTGTTCCCTACCGATGCCGATGAGTTTGAAGATCTGCGAGAAGCGCTCGAAAAACTGCGGCTGAACGACGCGGCACTGCAATACGAACCCGAAGCCTCCAGCGCGATGGGCTTTGGATTCCGCTGTGGCTTTTTGGGGCTGCTGCACATGGAAATTGTGCAGGAACGACTGGAGCGCGAATACGACCTGGATCTGATTACCACGGCTCCATCGGTGATTTACAAGGTTCGCCTGCTAGATGGCAGCGAGGTCTATATCGACAACCCCAGCCACCTGCCCGATCCCCAAAAGCGCGAGGCGATTGAGGAACCCTACGTGCAGGTGGACATGATCACGCCGGAGGAATTCGTCGGCCCGCTGATGGAGCTGAGCCAGTCTCGCCGGGGCGTGTTCAAAGATATGAAATATCTGACCCAGGGGCGCACGACGCTGACCTATGAACTGCCGCTGGCGGAGGTGGTGACGGACTTTTTTGACCAAATGAAGTCGCGATCGCGCGGCTATGCCAGCATGGAATACCACCTCATCGGCTATCGCGAGAACCCGTTGGTGAAGCTGGATATCCTGATCAACGGTGATCCGGTTGACCCGTTGGCCACCATTGTCCACCGGGACAAGGCGTACTACGTGGGCAAGGCGCTGGTGGAAAAGCTCAAGGAACTCATTCCGCGCCACCAGTTCAAAATCCCGCTGCAAGCCTCTATCGGTAGCCGCGTGGTGGCCAGCGAACACATCCCGGCCTTGCGAAAAGACGTTCTGGCGAAGTGCTATGGCGGCGACATCAGCCGCAAGAAAAAGCTGCTGCAAAAGCAAGCTAAGGGTAAAAAGCGCCTGAAGGCAATCGGGACGGTGGATGTGCCGCAGGAAGCCTTTATGGCAGTGCTGAAGCTGCAATAACCTTGGAAGCGCCCACGCCCATTACGCAAGACCTAGTGCTAATCGGGGGCGGACACAGCCACGCGATCGCCCTCCGAATGTGGGGCATGAACCCGATTCCTGGCGTGCGGCTGACGCTGATTACGGACGTGATGCACACGCCCTATTCGGGGATGCTGCCCGGATACGTGGCGGGGCTGTATGACTTCGATGAGTGCCATATTGACCTGCGGCCGCTGGCGAGGTTTGCTGGGGCGCAGCTGATCGGCGATCGCGCGGTTGGTCTGGATCTGGCGCAAAATCGGGTGCTGTGTGCCCACCATCCGGCGATCGCCTTCGACTGGCTCTCGATTGATATTGGCAGCACACCCGCAGTCTCCACGGTTCCCGGCGCGGCAGACTACGCCATTCCCGTGAAGCCGATTTCGCAGTTTTTGACCCAATGGGAGGCGATCGTTCAGCAGGTGTCCGAACAGCCCCAGAACCCTTTGCGGCTAGGCATCGTGGGGGGCGGCGCGGGCGGCGTGGAGCTGGCGCTGAATATACGGGCGCGGCTGCGGCAGGTGTTGCAACAGGCAGGCCATCTCGACACGCCGCTGGAAATTCATCTGGTGCATCGCGGTCGCGAAATCTTGCCAGAGCGCAGCCCCGGAATGCGGCGGAAGATGCAGCAAATCTTGACCCAGCGCGGCATTCAGCTTCATTTGGGCGAAACGGTGGCAGCCGTGGAACCCGACGGATTGCGCTGCGAGTCTGGACGCTGGATCGAGTGCGATCGCCCCTTCTGGGTCACGCAAGCCGCCGCCGCACCCTGGCTGAAGGACTCAGGACTGGCAACCGACGATCGCGGCTTTATCCAGGTCAACGACTGCCTGCAATCCACCTCCCATCCCCAGGTTTTCGCAGCGGGCGATGTCGCCACCATGATTCACCATCCGCGACCCAAGGCGGGCGTATTTGCCGTGCGCCAGGGCAAGCCGCTGTTTGAAAACCTGCAACGCGCCGTGTTGGGCAACCCGCTGAAGCCCTTTGTGCCGCAAAAGGAGTTTTTGATCCTGGTGGGACTGGGCGATCGCGCCGCCGTTGCCTCCCGCGAACCCTGGAGCCTCGGCCCCACGCCCTGGCTCTGGCGCTGGAAAGACCGCATCGATCGCCGTTTCATGGAGAAGTTCTCGAACTTACCGGAGATGAGAGATGAGGGGTCAGGGGTTAGGGGTTGGGGGTTGGGGAACAAGACACGACCTTCTCTCCCTCTCCTCCTCTCTCCCTCCCTACCTCTCCCCAACACCCCAACACCCCAATACCCCAACACTCCCCACTGCGCTGGCTGCGGCTCCAAAATCGGCAGCCAAACCCTCGGCCGCGCACTCAAACGGGTGCGGGCGGAACTGCCGGAGCTGCGGCGGGAGGACGTGCTGCTGGGGCTGGATGCGCCGGATGATGCGGCGGTGGTGCAGGTGCCGGTGGGGCGGGTACTAGTGCAAACGGTGGACTACTTTCGGGCGCTGGTGGATGACCCGTTTGTGTTTGGGCAGATTGCGGCAAACCACGCGCTGAGCGACCTATTTGCAATGGGCGCAAGTCCCCAGAGTGCGCTGGCGATCGCCACGCTGCCCTACGCCACCGATGCCAAGCAGGAAGAAACCCTATTTCACCTGTTGGCGGGCGCGACCAAAACACTCCATGCGGCTGGGGCCGTGCTGATTGGCGGACATACCGTTGAAGGAGCGGAACTGGCCCTGGGCTTTACCTGCAACGGCTTGGCAGAAGCGTCCCACCTGCTGCACAAGGGCGGCTTGCGACCGGGCGACGTGCTGATTTTGACAAAACCCCTGGGCACGGGCACGCTGTTTGCCGCAGAGATGCAGCGGCAGGCGAAGGGATGCTGGATTGAAGGGGCGATCGCCACGATGCTGCAATCAAACCAGACGGCGGCGAAAATCTTTCGGGCGCATGGCGCTCACGCCTGCACAGATGTCACGGGCTTTGGGCTGTTGGGGCATCTGGTGGAAATGCTGCAAGCATCGGAGCCTGTGGGCGTACAGTTAAATCTGTCGGCACTGCCGCTGTTGCCCGGTGCAGCAGAAACGTTGCAGCAGGGATTCCGCAGTTCCCTGCATCCACAAAACCTGGCTGCGGCCCGCTGGGTACAGGATTGGGAGCAAGGGTCTCCGTCGCGCTCGTCCGAAATTCCAGCCGACATCCTGTTTGACCCGCAAACCGCGGGCGGGCTGTTGGGCTGTGTGCCAGCAGAAACGGCTCCGGACTGCTTGTCCGCACTTCACCAGGCTGGGTATCCCGAATCGAGGGCGATCGCCCGAGTTGTTCCTTCAGAGGGCGATGTTGCTCCGCAAGGCTGGAGCCAACGCTCTGTTCGGCTAGTCTAGGCAAACGAGTCTAGGCAAACGAGCCAATCCACACGCCAAATTTCCCAAAGCAGTCCCAAAGCAGGAACCATGTCTGGCGCATGTCTGGCGTAATCTGGCGTATATCTGGCGGCAGCGCTAGGATTGCGACTCGGTGAAATTGGCGGATTCTGGCTCCATCGCCTGGGGCCCGGGTTCGCTAGGCGGCGACACGGGGACTGATTCCAGCGCGGCGGGGCGTTCCCGACGAACCGGTGCGGCTTCGGGTGGAGCCTCTCGCACGGGCGCTGCCTGGGGACGCTCAAATCGCGGTGGCGGCTCTACGACGCGCGGCGGCGGCTCTACGACGCGCGGCGGCGCAACGTTCACAGGCGGCGCAGGCGGTGCAGGCGGCATAACCTGAGGCGCTTCGGGTTCCGCCAGTCCAGAAATATCCTTGGGCGTGGATTCAGGCTGGGGCGTAGCGCTAGATTCAGGCGCAATGGGCGCTGGCACAGATGGGCGGGGGAGGGTGCCCGATGGCGCAGGCTGACCCGGAGTGCTGCGAGTGGGGGCTTGCGGCAAGCGATATTTCGGCTCTTTTGTCTCCTCAGACGAAGCGTCTGGCGCAGGGGCGATCGCCCCCGATCGGCTGCCTCCGACAGGGGGTTCCAGGGTTGGGCTAGGGCTAGGAATAGGGCGCTCCGGCAGCATGGGCGAGGAGTTGAGTCGATTTAGCTCGGCCTGCCAATCTCGAATCGCAGCCCGCGCCTGGGGATACAGCGCCCGATTGGGACGCACCAGTGCCGCAGCGGCGATCGCCTCTCGCAGCCGTCCCCGCCGGGCCAGCGTCCGCGACAGGTTCAGGTAGGGCTGGTCTTCGATCACCTGGATCTGGCGCGTCCAGTCGCGAATTAACGCCTGTGCTTCGCCTCGCAACGCCCGACCGTCTGCAATTTGCCCGGCCTGGGCGATCGCCGCTTGCAGCGAGGGAACCGTGCCCTCAGTGGCCAGCCGTCGTGCCCGCGCCATCAGCGGACGGTCTTCGAGTCGCTCGATTTCGCGATGCCAGTGGGCAATCATCGTCTGCGCCTGGAGGCGGCGTGGGTGTCCTGGCTGAATTTTTTCGGCCTGGGCGATCGCCGTCTTCAGCGTCTCCACGGTTCCCACGCCCGCCGTCATCTGGGCCAGTTGCAACTGCCGCAACCCGTCTAGCTGAATCTGCCAGCTTGCCAGACTGCTCTGCGCCTGGGCGTAGTAGGCACTGGTGGGCTTGATCTGCTTTGCGGCGGAGATCGCCTCCATTAGGCTCATCACGTGCTGCGGCGTGGCGACCCAGTTTGTCCAGGTGGAAACGGCTAGTTTCCGCGCTTCGCTAAGCTGGATCAAATCCTTCGCCATTTCAGCCCGGCCAGGATTGACCTCGACCTGCTTGGTGAGGGCGATCGCCTGATCAAACTTTTGCTCTTTCCAAAGCTGGAAGGCTGTGCCCAGTAGCCGATCGCTCCACTGGTTCAGCACGGGCTGAGCGTCGCTCCAGGCATAGCTGCCCTTGTCAATCCGCCCCGCCTGGGCGATCGCCTTCCCCAAATCGGGCAGCTTACCCGCCTGGGCGATCTTCTGAGCCTCGGCAAACTGCTGGCGTGCCTTGCGTTCCACAAGCAGTTGCTCCGACAGCGCCCGGGCCCGCTGGTTGCCCCAGTAGGGATGGCTCATCTCGCCCAGATCGCGGATCACCTCCGAGGCTGTGCCCCAGGCTTGTTCCTTCATGGCAGTTTGGGCCGCCGCCACCAGCGCCTCGCCCTGCCGCCAGATGCCCTGCCAGGTGGCGATCGCTGCTTCTGCATCCGCTCGCACCGAGCTGGATTTGGGGATGCGCTGGGCAATTTCCACCGCGCCTTGCAGGTCGCTGGCGTTCATCTTTTGGCGGGCGATAATCAGCAGCCCCTTCGACCACTCTTCAACCGACCGCTGGGCTTCCTTATAAAGCGGATGTTCCGGGGTCCAGGTTTCGATCAGCGCCAGACCAGACAGCAGTTCGGTCAACTCGCCCGACCGAGCCGCCTGCTGAGCGCAAAACAGCCGCTCCATATCGGGAGATAGCGGAGATCCCGTTTTGCAATCGGGCGCAGGCGGCAACATCAGCATCCAAAGCAGCGCCGACGCAGCCACACCCCCTAGCGCCGCGCAGCTTGTCAGCCCTACAAGCAGCCATCGCCAGGATTTTGACCGGGGGCGGGTCAGCGTTTCTGGCGCGAGACCACCGGCTGCGCTCGACTGTCCCGCTCCGCCCAAATACATGCCAAACCCATCCGCGCCCCCTTCGGGCGATCGCAACTCAAAACGTCTTACTGGCATAGCGAACCCTCACCCCAGTCAAAATCACCTAAAGCATACCGCCCCGTGAGTGAACAGCCCCGCGAAGCATCCGTATTACTTCTGATTCTCTAGAATATATTCTCTAATAACGGATGGACGTGGCCCCCGAAACAAAAAACCACGGTTTTGGGGCGATCGCCTTCTAAAACTTACAGAATTCGGCAGGCTACTTCGGGATGGGCAGCATTTCGCTTCGTAACAATTACCCAGCGGGACAATATGCCCAGTGCAAATCTCCGCCTATCGCTAAAAGGCTGTCACCACAATAAAGGCTCCCTGCGTAAGCCGTTGGCAATACGACTTGCTCAGGAAGCCTGTGGATTGTAGAGTGCATTGGCTAGGCGTGATTGCCCCCCAGCAGATGCCGATTAATTTCCAGAATGGGGCAAAACAGGCTCGCCTGCACAGGGTTCAGGTGTTGCCGCACCACATGCTGCATGGCTTCATAGGTTGCGTTGCAGCTTCGCTGTGCGCCAAAAGCCCGCATGATGGTTTGAAACCACAGCAAAAAGCGCTCTTGTAATGTTTCGGGATCGTTGAGCAGCATTGCTACCGCAGAATAGCGCAACACCCGCACAGTATCGCGCTTCCATTTTGTCGTCAGGTCATTGTCGCCGTGCTGAAACAGAGTCGGATCTTTGCTCATCATGTATTGCTGAACTTGGCTCACTAGCAGCGCCTCTGCGCTCTGGATGCGTTGATACGTTTCGACTCGCAGCCCGTAGGATTTTGCGTAATCTCGCAAGAATTGCAGGTCTGCATCGGTCGCATACCGGCCTTCGGTCTCCAGGCTGAGGCGTTTCATCTGGCTAAGCATAGAGGGTTCTTCGCAGGATGGATGGATAGAACAAGGGATAAACGCGAAAGAATTGATGAGTCAGCAGTCGCAATTGACTATTGAAGGGATGCTAGACGCAGTTCTACTAGACGCAGTTCTAGAGGACTGACTGTATTTAATCTGCCCAGGGTGCATAGAAAAGTAACGTTTTGTAAACCTAATGATGGGCAGGTGTTTGAGGAATTGCAACGCGATCCCCCCATAATCGCCCCATAATCGCCCCAGCAATTCTCTGTCAATTCTCTATAAAAGACCTCCAAACCCCGGCGACAAGGCACTGTTGGGCGGCTCTCCCGCTCCCAACAGTGCCTTGTTCCTGCACAAGACTCGGACGGCAACCTGTGACCCAGATCACCAGACTATTCCCCAAGATAGATGCGATCGCGCTACAGGACACCCCAGAAATCGGCACAGCGACCGAGGTCATGAGGGCGATCGCCCCCCACACTATAAGTAGCGTTTAACTGTCCTTGCCTTGCAGCGACCGGATTCCTGGCCTGTGAGGCAATTTTTGTCTCAATTGTGCCAATCATTCCACGCATTGCCTGGTCTGTAATTCAGAAAACATCCTTAAACCGAACAGCAAGGCTAGGCTTTGGTCACAAACTAGGGATGAATTGAGGGGCACGGCTGTAAAACGAGTGCGCCGTATCAAGTCTTCAGGTGGGTGCTAAAAATTTGGTCTTGGCTCTCCTGGAACATGCCTGACTCTGCTCTCTGGCGCAATGCAATCGAGGTCAAGCCTGTGAAGATCGTTTGGGAACAAAGCATCTATTTTGGCAACGTTCCAGTATTCTGCTCGGTTTGCGGCCGTGAGTCTCGCCCCATCCGTAGCGGCTCAAACCAACTCCTGCTGGCGGTGATTTACAACGACCAGGGCGTAATTTGTGGCGAAGCCTGTAGCGATTGCGTCAGCGCCGGGCCGCAGGTAATTCGCGCCCGCCTCCAGGATCGGGTCGAGATTTTGCGAGAAAAACTGGCTGATGTGGAGGCGATCGCCCAGCTTGCTCAGGACAATATTGAACTGCCGACCCTGGAGCAAGAGTTTCGGGTGCATCGTCGCGACGGCTAATTCTGAAACAGCCACTAGCGCTTTGTGGTGAACACCGTCGTAAACATCATCAGCATTCCGCCGATCAAAATTGCCACGGCCAGCCCGCCTATCACCCAGTTCAGAGAATCCATTGACTCCATTTGTTTCCTCGTGCAGTGTTGATGCGCTTCATCATACGGTTCTTCATCATACGGGTTCATCGCGCCCTATTTAAGTGGAGATATAGATCTGGAGCGAGGTGGGTGTCTCGTAGAGGATAAAGAATTTCCTTCGCTTGATTGTCTGTGAATATACCTCTTGATAGAGCAAACTCATGGCCCTGTATCGGTAGCCTATGAGCAGTTTATTGACTGGAACACATAGGAGTTTTGCGTGAAACGTTTGTCCTTGATGCAGTTTTCTATTAGTGGCTTTGTCGCTTTACTACTGGTATCGGCCGGAGTGCTGGTTCCCCAAACAGCCCGGGCTGATATCGATCGAGATGCAACTCCCCAAGAGCGGGCGAGAGTTGTTGAAGTGCTTCAGGCTCAGGGATGCCCGGTGGTTGGCGATGTGGATTACATCCAGGGCGTTGGCTTTGAAGCCGAAGACGTGCGCTGCAACGACGGCAAAGAATACGACGTTTTCTTAGACGAAAATTTCAACGTTATTTCTAAGCGAGAAGATCGAGATTAGTCCGTGTTTAAGTGACTACTCGGCGATTATTTCGTTTGAGAAGTCTTGTCTCACTGGTGGCATCAGGAATCATCCTCACCGTGAGAGGTGCTGAATGGCGTTTGAGCAGTTGCAGCGTCTTGGCAAATCGGAACCTGTTGGTTCTGCTTCACTAGGGCGCTGCTTTGTGGCGATCGCCCCCAAACGCGATAAGGCCAACGCCAGGTCGAGTGCTGCCTCACCGCGCTAGTCGAGTTCGACGTTAAAGTAACGTTACAATCGTATTCGAGATTAGGATTCGACGCGCTCACCGCTCTACTCAAACGATTTGCATCAAACTCGGACACGCGACATAAAGCATGGGTTCTCTCTTGGCGATCGCCCTCATCCTGCTGCTGGCAACGTTGCTCATCGGCACGATTTTCTACGTCCTCACCGCCCGCCGCTACCAATCCGGCGATTCCGTCGCCCGCTCCTACGACGAATGGACGCAGGACGGCATCCTGGAATTCTACTGGGGCGAACATATCCATCTGGGACACTACGGCTCCCCGCCGCGCCGCAAAGATTTTCTCAAAGCCAAAGCCGACTTTGTGCATGAAATGGTGCGCTGGGGCGGCCTCGATCGCCTGCCGCGTGGCTCCACCCTGCTCGACGTGGGCTGTGGCATCGGCGGCAGCAGCCGCATCCTGGCACAAGACTACGGCTTCAACGTCACGGGCATCACCATCAGCCCCCAGCAGGTGAAGCGGGCCCAGGAACTCACACCCGCCGGACTCAGCGCCAGGTTTCTGGTAGACGACGCGATGGCGCTGTCTTTTCCCGATGCCAGCTTCGATGTCGTCTGGTCGGTGGAAGCCGGGCCACACATGCCCGACAAAGCAATTTTTGCCAAAGAACTGATGCGCGTGCTGAAACCCGGCGGCGTGCTGGTGGTGGCCGACTGGAACCAGCGCGACGACCGCCAAATTCCCCTGAATCTCTGGGAGCGCATCGTCATGCGGCAACTGCTAGATCAGTGGTCGCACCCAGAATTCGCCAGCATTGAAGGGTTTTCGGAACTGCTAGAAGCCACAGGACTCACCGACGGCCCCGTCACCACCGCCGACTGGTCAAAGGAAACGCTGCCCTCCTGGCCCGACTCGATCTGGCAGGGCATTGCGCGACCCGCCGGTCTGGTGAAATTTGGCATTCCCGGCCTGATCAAATCGCTGCGAGAAGTGCCGACCATTTTGCTCATGTGGCTTGCTTTTAGCGTGGGGCTATGCCGCTTCGGAATGTTTCGTGCTGTCCGTAAAGAGGTTAAAGGGGTTAAGGACATAGGTTCAGAGCTTTGAATCACATCCGTCTAAGCAAACTCTTGCCCCACCCCTGGATGTAATCCCCAGATCAGCAATCTAAAATCGCCAATCTAAAATCTAAAATCCAACATCTCACGTCGCGTAGCCAATCACCCGATAGACCTCCACAAGCTGCTGCTTGCCGCTGAGCGCTAATGGGCCCCAGGATTCCACCTGAAATTTGCCTTTGACATGCATCAGGGTTTCCTCCGCAATCAGCACGCGGCAGAGATCGACCTGGCGATCCTTGAGGCAGCTTTCCAGCCGCGATGCGGTGTTCACGCTGTCGCCAATTACGCCGTATTCCATTCGCTCCTTGCCGCCGAGGCTGCCCACCACCACCGGCCCGGTGAAGATCCCTACCCGCATCTGAATCGGCGGAAGTCCGCGCTGTTGCCAAATCTGGTTCAGTTGCTCCAGCCGTTTGCCCATTGCCAGGGCACAGGCGATCGCCTGATAGGCATCTTCATCCACCTCGCGCTCCTCCACGCGGGGCATGGGCACGCCAAAAATTGCCAGCAACCCGTCGCCCGTGAACTTGTTGATAATGCCGTGGTGCTGCTGAATTTCGTGGGTCATCGCTTCCAGGTATTCATTCAGCCATTCCAGCAGCGCCTCCGGCGGCATTTGCTCAGAAATGGTGCTGAAGCCCTTGATATCGGTAAACAGCATCGTGGCGACGAGTCGCTGACCCGGCAGCTTGCCCGACTCCAGCAGGCGATCGCGCGCATTCCACAGCGCATCGGCAATTTCGGGGGAGGTGTTTTGCCCCAGCAGCGTCATCACCATCTGCTGCTGGCGGTGCGACTGTTGCGCCCGGTAGGCGACGACCGTGCCCAGCGCCATCATCGAGGCGATCGCCGGAGCCACCGTCGGCACCCAGCCCTGCTGCAAAAATAGCCCAAAGCCCGCGCCCGCAATCAGCCCCAGCAGTCCCACGCTGCTTAGCCCCAGCGCAATCGGATGGCGCACTGCCCAGGCCACCGCCCCGCTGACCGTCGCCCAGCCCCAGATCCACAGCCACTCTTGCCACTCTGCCCAAAACCAGAAGGGCGATCGCGCTCCGGTGGCGGCATCCAGAAACTGGCTCACCATCTGGGCGTGAACCAACACACCGGGCATCTGGTGCGACACCTGCTCGCCCGCGCTAAAGGGCGTGTAAAACAAATCCTTGCCGCTGGGAGCCGTCATCCCAATCAACACAATTTTGTCCTGCACCCACTCTGGCGAAATGTCCTGCGCCAAGACCTGACTCAAACTGACGCGGCGAGCCGGGTTTTGTCGAGCGCGATAGTCTAGCAGGGTTTGATAGCCGCTGCTGTCGAGGCGCTGGTAAGCTCCGGAGTTGGCTTGTAGCGGCACAAAAGCGGACGCACCAAGCTGCAAATCGTCGGGATTGGCGGCACTGGGGCGCGGGCGGATGCCGTCTGGCTTCAGGTAGGCGATCGCCAGCCGCAACGACAGGGACGTATGGGTTTCGGTGTCGGTGTGGGCGTATAGCAGGCTGCGGCGAATCACCCCATCGCGATCAATCACAAAATCATTGAACCCGACGCGCTCGGCAGGCAACCCCGGTGGTGGCGGAATGCGACTCCGGGATGGATCGCTAGGCGAATTGCCCGCCGACTCGCCCAGCTTGGTAATCGCGACTAGGTTTGGGGCCAGAAGCTGAGCTTGCAACTGGGCGTGACCTGGCTCCTGGGGCACGTCGCGGTGCAGGTCTAGCCCGATGACGCGGGGCTGATATTGCTGAAGCTGGGCGATCGCCTGGGCCAGGGTTTCATCCGACGGCGTAGCCCGCTGGAGCGATTGGATATCCGCCTCGGTAATCTCCACCACCAGCAGGCGCGGGTCGGGCGAATCGGGTGAATTGCCAAGCAATCCGTCCCGAAATCGCAGCCGCACCATCCGGTCATAGATCCGCAGTTCCAGCGGCTCTAGCCCGCCCACCTGCCGCAGCCCCAACACCAATCCGGTGATGGTCAGCCCGGTTAGGGTGGCCGCCTTTAGCCCCGCAAGCAGGTGTGGCTGAAGCGTTTGCCAGGTTTTCGCAAAGGCAGAGAAGGGTGGAGTAGTCACGGGTGGTTTAGGGCAAGATTGCTGAATCAACGTCAGGCTGAGGAAGCCTGGAGAATATCTAGGCCGCCGTGATGCTGCTCCAACTGACCCTCAGGTTGTGTAGAGTCTCGCTGCCCAGCTAATCAACTGGCTTCCTCATTGTTGCACCCGTATCCTGCTGCCTGTTCAAGCGTCATGATGGCGATTCATAATGGCTATTTTAGTCACCGAGCTTGAGTAGCCAGGCAAAGCCCGCCTGCTCGAAGGGCTGGTCAGTGGTCAACGCCTCGGAATACCCAATCGCTGCATCAGGACGTGCATTCCATTCATGACCCTGCTTTATCAGGCCTACTTTTACAGAGTTCCCAGGCGATCGCATCGGTAACCGCATTAATATGAACCTCTTCGTGAACCTCTTCAGCGAATGGGGCTGATTTGTTCGACCAGACGGTGACACTAGGGATCTTCTGGGGCGATCGCCGCTCTGACCAAAATCACAGTGCAATCGCTGCTGCGGGCGATCGCTTCTGGGATATTGCCCGTGAGCGCCTGTTGCAGCAGACTTTCGCGACTAGCCCCCAGCACAATCACGTCGCAGGGTTCCTGCCACGCCAGCCGCAAAATCGCCCCCGGCACGGAATGTCCCCGAATCGGGCGGGTAGTAATCGAGCAGTTGACCCGCTGGCGCAGTTCGTCCATCGCCGCCGCCATCACGGACAGATCCGCCAGCGGCTCGTCTACAGGCAACACCTGACAGAGCTTAATGCTGGGTTCCGGGCTGAGGCTTGTCAATGCAGGCAGCAGCGTCAGGGCATATTGAGCATTGGGCCCGCCCGACAGCGGCAGCAGCCAGTGATTGAACCGCGTCTCTTCGCCCAACTTCACCAGCACCACGTCGCAAGGGGCCTGCCGAATCAGCGTGTCCACTGCCGTGCCAAACACACGTCCTGGCGTGCTGGTGCTGCCCTTCCAGCCCATCAGCACCAGGTTAATATGCCGCTCTTTAATGGTTTCCAGCATCGCCTGCGCCGCATCGTGTGCCACGCGGATTTGCGTATGCACGGGCACCTGCCAGTCTTGTCCCAGATGCTCAATCTGCCGCAGCAAGCGCCGCGCCTGGGTGGTGCGGACGGTGGTTTCTGAGGGTGGATGGGCCCGCGACACCAGGATGACGTGCAGCACTTCTAGCTCATAGCCCCGCTCCTGGGCGATCGCCCCCGCCAGTTTCACCAAAATCGGAGCCGTCTGGGGATTGCTGACGGGCAGAAGCAGCCGACCCCGACCCGTGGCGGGCGATCGCGTCCGATAAACTTCGTAAGAGGGCGCAGGTTGTGGCCCCAGTTGCAGAGACTCGCCCGTGAGCTGATCAGACTCGGCGCGAATAATGTCGGCACGAGTGATAATGCCCACCAGCTTTTGTCCATCCGTAACGGGTAAGCGGCTCACCTTAAACCGATTTAGCAGAAACAGGACGTGGGTGAGCGAGTCGGACGGGCGGACGGTTACGGGCTGGGCCGTCATCACGTCCGACAGGGTAGCGGCCGCAGGATTGGCGGGCTGCCGCTCTGGAGCCGACAAATCGCTCTGGGTGACGATGCCCACCAGTCGCCCGTTGTCTACGACCGGAAAGCCGCGATGGTGCGATCGCGCAAACGCCTGTTTTGCCTCATCCAGCGACAAACTGCTCGACAGCGTTTCCACCCGCCGCTGCATCACCGCCGCTGCCGTTAGCTTTTGCCAGGGCGCGGGCTGGGTTCCTGGCGACTGAATCTGGATGCCGTTCCACTCCAGCAGTCGAGTATAAAACGAACTGCCCACCAGCCGCTGCGCCACCAGATAGGCAATGCCTGAGCCGATCATCAGCGGCAGCACCAGGTTGAAATTGGCTGTAATCTCAAACACGATGACGATCGCCGTGACCGGGCCCCGCGTCACCGCGCTAAAAAATGCGCCCATCCCCGCCAGCGCATAGGTACTGGCCGGACTGACATGCGGCGCTAACCCCAGCAGCGACTCCAATCCGCTGCCCGTGATACCCACCAGGGCCCCCAGCGCTGACCCCAAAATCAGCGACGGCGCGAAAATTCCCCCCGGCGCACCCGACCCGTAGGCCACCAGCGTCAGCAAAAACTTTGCGCCAAAGGCCAGCAGCAGCAGGTACCAGGCAGCATTGCCGCCGCTGAGCAGATCTTGCAGCCCCGTGTTGTCCCGAAAGCTGTCGGGCAGTTGCGATACCACCAGCCCAGACAGCAGCCCCGCCAGCCCAATCCGCCCCGGCAGCCCCAGCGGAAGCCGACGGTTGAGGGCCAGGCTGACGAAAATGCCCCGGCTAAACAGCGACCCCAGCAGCCCCGCCAGCAGCCCCAAAATCAGGAAGAACGGCACATCGTAGAGCGAAAACGTGGCCTCGTAGGCGGTCATGCCCAGATCCAGGCTGAGGCTGCGGCCGCCCAGCACCCGCGACACGACTGCGCCTATGAAGGAAGCCAGAATCGCCGTGCCCAGCGTGATGCCAGAGAAATCTTGCAAAAACTCTTCTACTACGAACAACACGCCCGCGATGGGGGCATTAAAGCCCGCTGCTAACCCTGCCGCCGCGCCCGAAGCAATCAACTGGCGACGATATTCCGGCGAGGTAGGAATCCACTGGCTGAGTTGGGCGGCCAGCGCTGCGCCAATCTGCACCGTCGGGCCCTGGCGACCCAGGTTCAGCCCCGCACCCAGGGTGAGAATGACGCTGACCAGTTTCACCAGGGCAACCCGCATGTTGAGGGCGATCGCCACATTGGCCAGCACCGCCTTCACCTGGGGAATGCCGCTGCCTGCCGCCTCCGGAGCCAGCCGCTCCACCAGGAACCCCGCCAGCCCGCCGCCCAGCAGCCCTAACAGCGGCAGCACCAGCCAGTCTGTAAACTGGTGCGACCATTGCACCCGCCACCCGCCCAGCCAGCCCACGCTCTGTTTGAGCATGACCGCTGCTAGCCCCGAAACTAGACCAATGACGCAGGCTTCCGCGATCGCAAACTGTTTGGAGCCATTGATCCAGCGCACATTGATCCAGCGCATTTGAAGAATTGGGAATGAGGGAGAGCGCGGAATAGCGGTGATAGCCGCCGGGCTACCCGTCCAACTGCTTCACCAAAAGCTGATTCGTCAGCTTCGGGTCGGCGCGGCCGCCGGTTTGCTTCATCACCTGACCGACGAAGAAGCCCAGCATATTTTTCTTGCCGCTGCGATATTTTTCCAGTTCGGCGGGATGAGCTTCCAGCACTTTGGCGATCGCCGCTTCGATTGCAGCCGGGTCAGAAATCTGGATCAGCCCCTTCTTTTCCACCAGTGCCTTAGCGGAGCCGCCCTGGGTCAGCAGGTCTGGCAGAATATCTTTGGCAATTTTGGTGCTGATGGTGTTGGATTCGATCAGCCCGATCATTTCCGCCAGCGTTTCGGGAGTCAGGGGCAGGTCAGCCAGGGTTTTCTTTTCGGTGTTCAGATAGCCGCTGATATCGCCCATCAGCCAGTTGGCGGCTTGTTTGGCGGGTGCGCCTGCGGCCAACGTCGCCTCAAAGTATTCTGCCATCGCGCGATCGTCCGTCAGCACACGAGCATCATAGGGCGATAGCCCCAGGTCTTCTTCGTAGCGACGGCGCTTGGCGGCGGGCAGTTCCGGCAGTTCGCTCTTCCAAGCGGCAAGCTGTTCGGCAGAGACTTCGATGGGGCCGAGGTCGGGTTCGGGGAAATAGCGATAGTCGCTGGAGCCTTCTTTGACCCGCATACTGATAGTGCGCTGGCTGCCTTCTTCCCAGAGGCGCGTTTCTTGGACGAGGCGATCGCCCGCCTCTAGCACCTCGATCTGCCGCTCAATTTCGTAGTTAATTGCCCGCTCGATGGCATTGAAGGAGTTCATATTTTTGATTTCCACCTTCGTGCCAAATTTTTCCGATCCCACGGGACGGATGGAAATGTTCACGTCGCAGCGCAAAGAACCCTCCTGCATGTTGCCGTCTGATACGCCCAGATAGCGCATGATCCGGCGCAGTTCGCGGGCATATTCTGCCGCCTCTGCTCCAGAGCGCAGGTCGGGTTCCGACACGATTTCGATCAGCGGCACGCCCGCCCGGTTGTAGTCCACCAGCGAAAAGGTAGACCCAGAGAGGCGATCGCTCCCGCCGTGAACCAGCTTGCCCGCATCTTCTTCCATGTGCAGCCGCGTAATGCCGATGCGTTTGCGAACAGGCTGTCCCTCTTCTTCTAGCTCGATTTCTAGCCAGCCATGCTCGGCGATGGGCAGGTCATACTGCGAAATTTGGTAGTTTTTCGGCAAATCGGGGTAGAAATACTGCTTGCGGTCAAACTTGCTGTAGGGTGCAATTTGACAGTTCAGCGCCAGCCCTGCCTTCACCGCGTATTCCAGCACTTTCTGATTCAGCACCGGCAGCGTCCCCGGTAGCCCCATACACACCGGATCGATATTTGTGTTGGGATCAGCGCCAAAGGCAGTCGAACTGCTGGAAAAAATCTTGGTTTCGGTGCTGAGTTGGCAGTGTGTTTCCAGCCCGATGACGGCTTCGTACTGGGTCTTAGTGGCGGTGGTGGTCATAGAAAATCCTGGAAAATCCAGTTCCAATCCTCTGATGATTTATTGTATCGTTGCGCCTCACTCTCTCAAGCCATTTCAGAAATCGGCACTTCACGTGTACTAGGAATCAGATAAGACATTTAGGATAGCTATACTTCATCAGGTTCGAGGTTTGAGCCAATGCCTGGTTGTGTCCCTTGCAAAAGCGAGAAAAGGCGGGGCAGAATGCGGAATAGGAGGTGGGGGAGGCGATAAGGATGGTATATATTGTTGTCCAAGCTGATTAGGCAAGGGGCTTGTCGTCTAAGCTGATTGTCCGAGCTTCAGGTTCAAGCTTCAACGGTCAGTCAAATGGTCTTGTCGAATGATTTTGTGTTTGTGGCGTGTGTTTGGAGAGGGACGTGAGTACTGAATCGTCATCATTGGAAGCGCTGGTGCGGGAAATTGGAGAAGCCGTCCTGGCAACGACGGAAACAGTTGATCAGCTAACGGGACACATGGATACGTTGTCCAAGCAGGTGCAGCAGCAGGGCTATCAGATTTTCGCCTTGAGCGATACGGTACAAACCTTGGCAGAAAATCAGGATGCTACGCTAGAGCGACTGGCTCAGTTGACGGATACGCTGCAACGGCTGGTGGCAGCAATTGAAGAAGACCCCGAATCGACTTGAGCGATCTTGCTGGATTGTCCCAGTGATGCCAGGAACGTACTGGGAACATGCCAAGGGTGTGTCAGGGATGCGTCAGGGATGCGTCAGGGATGCGTCAGGGATATGTCAAAAAGACGCCAGAAACTTGACAAAAATCCTACAGGGCGATCGCCCTGGGTGAGTCTGGAGTACCTAAATGGGTGATGACACTGACCCGACAAATATGAAATGGTTGCGAAAAGGTTGAATCGTCACACACCCGGTCGGCGGAGCCGATCGAACTACCCAGCAATCAGCGAGGGAGCGCAAGATATATGGTCAAAGCTAGTAGCATGGAAGCCAGCACCGAAGCTTGCACGAAAGCCAGCACTGAGGACTACATTGCTATGACGACGGCTGAGTCGAGGTCGGAGGAACTAAAACGCGAGTGGCAGGCGCGGCTCCAGCAAGACCATCCTGACCAGCCCACGACCCTTCAGGACGCAATCTTGCACTGGCTGCTGGGTGATGCGCCGGAGCGCTTTGATGAGATGACCCCAGTGCAAGTTATGGTGGCGCGGCAGGCGATGGACTATCGCTATCGCATCTTGCAGCAGCGCTATTTAGGAGTCCGGCCAAATCAGGCTTACAAAAACCTGCTACAGCGCCTCAGCAGCCTATTCCTGATTCGCAGCAAAGTCCGCACCTGGGTAGCGCTGTCGCGCGATCGCCATCGCAGCGTCATGGACGTGCTGCAAGAAGTGATTCAGGAACTCATCCAAAACGATACCTACATTCGCCAGCAGGTGCAGTGGATCGCCTGCTGCACCAATCAGCCCCGCCTGCGGGACGGGCTAATGCTGGCCAGCATTGAGGAATATTGCCTGCGCCCGATTCGCAATCAGCCGCTGCTGGTCTATCGGTTTGTCAACTATCTGCGGCGCACCCAGCGCGGCGGCATGACCCAGGTTCCGACGGGTGAACTGATTCGGCTGGTATCGGAGGAAATTTCTCCTGATGACAGTGACAGTGCTATGAGCCTGCTCGATTCTCAAGCGCTGAGCCAGTATGAACAGCAGCGCGACTGGGAAGAACAGCAAGCCCTGCGCGACGAAGTAAAGCAATCTTTTCTAGACTATCTCGCTCAGGAAGTAGATCCGCTGGCAGCGCAATGGCTCCGGCTGCATCTCCAAGGCAAGTCGCAGGAGGCGATCGCCACGGCGCTGGGGGTTCCGGTCAAGCAGGTTTATCGACTGCGGGAAAAAATTAGCTATCATGCCCTGCGCGTGTTTGCCATTAAGGCCGAGTCCGAATTGGTCATGACCTGGCTGGGAACCTCAGTAGACAATAACCTGGGGCTTGCGCCTGATCAGTGGGATGAGTTCTATAACGCCCTCAGCCCAGAACAGCAGCAGTTGGTGCAGGATTTCAAAACCTGGAAAACCGCCGAGGCGATCGCCCAGCATCGCAATGTCAAGGTGAACCAAATTACTGGAGAATGGGTCAAGGTCTACCTGTCTGCCCATAACCTGCGAAACTCGTCCCAGTCTAGCGACTCCGACAACTCAGAATCGGCCTAAGCCATCCGCCGCAAACGCAAGCAGGGCAGGCTGGCGGCTTGCGGATGGCGATTTGCAGCAAGACTGGGTATGCTTGAGTGAACAAACCGCCCAGGGTGCTGGAAGCGGCTCGCTTCCATCATGGTCAATCATGGTCAATCCCTAAAAATTGGGAACGGTGCGATTTTATGACCCCCCCGCTCAACAAAAAAGTCGGGGCAACATCTGCCGACGCTCAGTATCGGTCGGTTTTGTCTCATTTTCCAGGCAACCTCGCGCAGTCGCTAGACCTCCAGCAAATGTTTGTCTTGATTGACGGCATCTTGCCCTTTGAGGCGTGTTTGTATTATCAAGTGCTGCCGCTAAAGCTGGAAGACAACTGCCTGCTGCTGGGCATGGTCAACCCCGAAGACAATCCGGCCGCAGACTATGTGCGCCGCATCATCGCCTACCACAACTACTATCCCCAGCCCCAGGCGATTTCGTCCGATGCGCTCCAGGCAGCCCTTTCTGCCTATTTGCACTACACGGGCAGCCGCACCGCCCAGCCCAGCCCACCCGCTGGCGTAGAAGAGATAGACCGTTCGGGCGATCGCGCCAATACCAGGGATAAAGCCGAAGCCGATCGTCGTCCACGAGTTGCCCCCCGCATCCGCACCGAGCAAAAGCTAGACCGCAACACCCAGCCAACGCTGGTGGTGGATAGCCCAGAAGATTTGAGCCAGGAGCTTGCGCCGCCCCGGTTTCGGCCGATCTATGCCCCCTCAGACACGCCACCCGCCGCACCAGAGCCAGCGCCGGAACCCGTTCAGCCGGAACCCGTTCAGCCTGCTCTTGCAGCAGAGCCAGAAGGGCGATCGCCCGACAATCCCTTTGAGCCATCTCCGGATCTGGACTCGCTTTCCGATGTAGCCAGTGCATCATGGGCTGACGCAAGACCAGAGCCAATTCATGGTGAACCCAAGGTTACGCTAAGCCGCGATTCTGCCGAAGAGAATCCGGTTTCGTCCCCACCCACGGCAAAGCGGAGTGCCGAAGCTCCACCCTCCGAGGCGGTATTTTTGGATGAAGACGAGTTAGCAGAATCCATCTCTGCGATTCAAAGGCAGGAAGAGCCGTTGCCCACCCCGGCGATCGCCCCCGATATTCCTCTAGAAACCCTGCAAGACTATCTCGCAACCTTCATCAACGTCGAGCAGCCGCCCCAGGTGCCCACGCAACTCATGACCCCGATTCCGCCGCTCGTTGTCCAGTTAAACCATCTCAGCCGTCCGGCAGAAACCTTGGCCACCTTGCCGCCGCCAGAACTGTTGCAAGAACTGCTGGGACGAGTCCTGATCGGCGGCATTGGGCGGCTCTATTTCGAGCATCAGCCCCGCTATGGGCGCATCCTCTGGAGCCAAAACGGGGTGCTGCAATCCGTCATTGACCGCTTGGATTTGCGTCATTTTCGAGGCATTATTGCTGAACTGAAGCAGCTTGCTGGGCTGCCGCTAGTGCCAGTCGAACAGCCCCGCCAGGTCGAAATCGAGCGACTGCACGAGCGGACGCGCCTACTACTGCGATTCCGCTTTATCCCTACCGAACAGGGCGAAGAGGCGACGCTGCAAATTTTGCGCGGGGCCGCGCTGAAGTTTTATCAGCAGCAGCAAATTGCCACGCTAGAACGAGATGCCCTGCGAATTGCCCGACAACTCCAGACCAAGCTAAACGAAATCCGCGATCGCGCTCGTCTAGAGTCGGGCATGGTCGCCGCGAAGCTGGAGGTGCTGCCCGCCCTCAGCCAAATTATTAAAACCATTGAGGAACAGGTAGACAGCCTGAAACCGGAACCTGTTGATTCGTCAGAAGATGCGCCCCCTTGAGTAAACGCAGGCAGCAGGGCATTAAGGTAGGGCGTAGATGAAGCAAACCCAAAGGGTAAACTTTTGCGTGCGTTTTTCTGCGCTTTTCTTCAAAATTGGCAATTGAAGAAAGCCAAAGAAAGCAAAATGGAGTGAGCTGCTTTGGCTCACTCCACTTGCTGACGGGCCAGGAGGGATTCGAACCCCCGACACCGTGGTCCGTAGCCACGTGCTCTAGTCCACTGAGCTACAGGCCCCTGCCAGAAACTCTATACTATCACACGACATCAACAGAGTTAGGCTCATGGAACAAAATTCTGCTGAAAAATCTCTGCCCAACCTGACCCATCTGGACGCAACCGGGCAAGCAAACATGGTGGATGTGTCTGCCAAAGCAACAACCGTGCGGACGGCGATCGCCCTAGGGCAAATCCAGATGCAGCCCGAAACCCTTGCAGCAATTGAATCGGGCAATGCGCCCAAGGGCGATGTGCTAGGCACGGCCAGGCTGGCAGGCATTATGGCTGCCAAGCAAACCGCCAACCTGATTCCCCTGTGCCACCCACTGCCCCTGCAAAAAGTAGACGTTCAGATCACGCCCAATCTAGACCTGCCGGGTTACGATATCCGCGCTGAGGTGCGCCTCAAAGCCGAAACTGGCGTAGAAATGGAAGCGCTGACCGCTGTTTCGATTGCGGCACTGACGCTCTACGACATGGCCAAAGCCCTAGAAAAATCCATGCAAATCACAAACATTCGCCTGCTCAGCAAGACGGGCGGCAAATCGGGCGATTACCAGGCGGCGCAATAGCCTGGATTGGGGAAATGCAGTAGTTTTGGACGGGGTGAGACACGCACTCTCCCAACGAGACCAGAGTTTCGGTTCCCTGCGTCCTTCACTCGCTGCAAAACCGCTGTAGTAGACAGTCACACCAGTACAATAAAAGCTGGATGTTCACTCGGATGACTATATGCCTCCCCGCTGGCCCCGCGAACCCGACCGCAACGACCCCGCCTTTCGTAAGCTGGACGACCGCATGACCTTTGCCACCCACGTTGCAGCGTTTATTGCGGGCAACTCTGGCGTGTGGTTTTTTCGACTCGTACAAGCTCAAGCCTGGCCCTGGACCGTGTGGTTCAGCGGGCTGTGGCTGGCGGCCTTGGTGGCGCATGGAGTCTATATCTTTGCGATCGCTGACTACTCTAGCCCGGTGAGCAAGCCCAACGCAAAGTCCCCTTGAGGTGTGTCTTGAAACAGGCACTTCCAAACGGATTACGACCCTGACCGAACTTTTCATTCCATTCATCAATACGGCGTAGACATGGCGTATTCCAATTCTTCCGAAGCCATCGAGGCCCTGGCCGCAGAACTGGGCAAAGAGGTGTACATCGACGTAGCTAAGTGGCATTTGTATCTCCGCGATGCTCACCTCAACACCCCCTTGGCAGAGCAGCTTTATCCCTTGCTTGAAAAAGGCGTGCCGACTGAGGACGAGGTGCTGGGGATTCTGCGCGGCATTCCCGTCAAGCTGGGTGGCGGCAAGCACGAAGTTTCTCTGCTAGATCTGCTGCCCGTGCAGTCCCAAATCCAATTGATGGACATTGTGGAAGCGTTTCAGCAAAAGCTCTGAATCATCTGAATAAACAGGCTGTAGGCTCTGCACCTTGCCTGTCTGGCACCTTGTCTGTCTATTACCTGTCTAAAGGTCTTGCCCCGGTTCTATATCCGCCCGACTCGCAGAAAAATATCCCAGCAGACGGTTTTGGGCAGGGTCGGGTCGCCCCAGGCAGCCGAAAGGCGATCGCCCCACTCTTGCAACCCGTCCCAGCCCTCTGCGTCGGCATAGCGCTGCACCGCAGACCAGGTAGAAACGCAGCCCAAAATGATCTCCGGAGTCCACTGCACGGTCTGGCGAAAGGTGGGCGCGGGCAGTTCCTCAAACGGAAATGGAACAGTTTGATAGTGGTCATGCACCAGTTGCACTTCGGGCGGCTGCATGGGCAGGATGAGTGCGTAGAGTTCGTCGATCAGCGCGGCCACGGCGGGTGTGGCCTCGGCGACCCGAAATAAATCGCTGCACCAGGCCGCAATCACGCCGCCCGGCCGGCCCACGCGATTCACCTCGGCATAGAACCCGTCTAGCGGCAGCCAGTGCAGCGCCAGCCCGACCGTGATCAGGTCTACGCATTGGTCGGGCAGGCCGCTGGCCTCTGCGGGCGCAACCGAATACTGAATTCGCTCGTGGGGAAAGGCGTTGGCGATTTGGCTGGCGCTGGCATCCGTCGCGTAGATGGTTTTAAAGTAGGGCACCAACCCGATCGCAACTTGCCCATTGCCAGTGGCGCAATCCCAGGCAGCCTCGCGTCTTGTTGCCGTTTCCACCAGATAGGCATATAGCTCGTCGGGATAGCCCGGACGATACTTAGCGTAGCGGCTCGCCTGACGCGAGAAATAGTCTTTGAAAATAAGAGCCACGAGTCAATGGCAAAGGATAAGGGGTTTAGACCGATGGCGCTCAGGAAAATCTAGTGGATGGGCGATCGCCCTAAGCCACGAACCAGCCCAATCTTAACCCAAACCCCGGCTAGCGACGACGCAGCAGCGGGTTGCAGCGCTGACGGCTTACGCCATCTCGCAACCCTTCGACTACGCTCTCGGCACGACAGGCCTCCCAGGCAATCTGGTTGGCATAACGCCGAGGAAACTGATTCTCTTTTTCTAGCGCTCGCTTGAAAAACTCTAGGCTTTCCCGGTGCTTTTCTTGGCGGACTAGGATTTGCGCTTTGAGGTAGTACAGGTCGGGATTATTCGGGGTTTCTGCGAGGGCCTGGTCAACCGCTGCCATCGCGGGTTCAAACTGTTCCAGATCCCGATAGCCGATGGCGATTCCCCGCTGCGCCAGATATTCGGGCCCGGCAAAATTTTCCAACTTTTCCAAAGCCTGTTCTGGGCTGCTGAAGGGCAAGTTCGTCGCCAGGAACAGTTCGATGTACCCCTTCACCAAATTTAGCTCTGGGTCGTCGGGGGCAATGCGTTCGGCCTCTCCCAGGGCGCTAAAGGCTCGCTGAAGTTCGCGGAGGACGGTGGGGGTGGCAGCAACGGTGCTTTGGGTGGAGACGGCATACCCGCCTTCCAGGAAGTGTCCCACCGCTCGGTAAATGTTGCCCCGCAGCGGATCGCTTTGCATCAGCCGTTCTGCCGATCGCCGAGTCTGGGTAGCGCGATCGCGCAAGGTATCCCAATCCCGGTTCAGGTAGGCCAGCGATGCGACCAAGGCGTGGGCCAGCGGCTCATTGCGCGAGGCATTTTCCAGCAAACTGGCTGCTTGAGTGTAGTTACCCTCGGCAAACATGGCGGTGAAGGCGGCTTCGGTGGTGCGGTCGATGTTGCGGGGGTTGGTGCTGCGAAACGGGTCAGCTAGGGCGGGTAGGGCCAGACTGTGAAGCGCGATCGCCAGTCCTCCGGCCACCGAACCGAGCGATCGCCAAAACTGCTTTGAGGGCGATCGCCCCGTTTGATGACCCGACTGGGGACTGCGGACACCGCCACTCTGGCGCGAGACGAGAACCGCTGCAATCGACATAGCTTACCTATCTCCAGAAATTGTGAAAACCACTAATTGCAAAAGCTACTTGCAAAGATACTTGCGAAGCTTACTAAAGTGTTAAAACCACTACAGTCGAACCCTGCTCTAGTGTACGAACTGTTTTGGGCAGATGCCAGAGCGTTCCCTACTGTCCTACTCGCATGTCCTGAAAATAGAGGCTTGGATCTTGGGCGACCCAGCCCAGGTCAGAATTGGAGCGGACCTCAAACCGCAGCAGGGGTTCCTGATCGGGGGCGCTGCGACCAACCGTGCCGAGGCGATCGCCCGCCTGCACTCGCTGCCCCACCTGCACCTGAATCGTCCCCAACTGGGCGTATCGCGTTTGCAACCCTTCGGGATGGTTGACGACGACTAGATTGCCGTAGTTTCCTTGATTGGCCGCAAAGGCGACTGTGCCCTCACCCGCTGACACCACCGGGTTTCCTTCACTGGCTGCCAGGTCTACGCCGCTGTTAAACACGACCTGCCCCGATCGCGGATCGATTTGCCAGCCATAGCCCTTGATCACCAGCGCCACCGTTGGGCTACCCAGGGGATGGGTTCTCAGAATCGCCGCCGCCCGATCGGGGCTGGTAATTCTGGGGCGGTTGTTAGGATCGGCCGCAGTCCCCGCTGCCGTACCTCCGGCCGCTGGGTTCGCCGAAGATAGCGTTGCACCGGGGACGAAAGCAACCCGACCCGGCGGGCGACAGCCGTTTGCCTCAAACAGCACATCTGCCCGCACGCGATATTGCTGTGCCAGGTCGCGCCAGGTGCGTCCGGCTGGAACCTCTACCCGCAGCCCGTTGATCGGCGGAATCAGCAGACTGGTTCCCACGGGCGGATTGCCCTGCCGCAGCACGGGGTTCATGCCGATCAGGGTTTCTGCCGTCAGGTTGTGGCGCTGGGCTAGGCTGGCGATCGTGTCTCCGGCGCGGGTCTGGTAGCGGGTCACCCGGGACAGCACGGGCGCAGGACAGAGCGAGTCGGTGGGTGCATCGGCGGCCTGGGCAATCGATAGGGCACGAGCTGGGGACGGAGCTGGCAAGCTGGATTGGGCGATCGCCCCTTGGCTCATACCGACGACCCCCAATCCCAGCAAAACCATCCCACCCAAATCAGCGCCCCGGCGCTTGCGATATGCCTGAAATTTCTCGCTCATGGACAACCCTTCTCTAACCAACGTTTCACCAGCAGGACTTAAGCACCTGTGATCGGTTTTCTGATTTTGGACGATTTCTGGTGGGTGCAGCCCGCGAGAAATCGTTCAACTGCCTCAGGACGAACCCAGATTGGCTCAAAAACCGGCTCAAATGTCTCCATCCTAGCCAGCCACAAACCGCTCTTGCGAGAGATTTCCTGGATTCTTCCCTGCAAAAAAATCCAAGAAAGATTACGCTGGAAGCGATCGCCCTAATGAGCAAGACGAAGCGCCCGTCTGACGGTTACTTTAGAATCGCTCTATATCGTTAAATCTTTACGCAGTCGCCCCACAGCATTCCGCCTAAATCTCTGCCCGCCCGATTCCCTCGTCACTGCTTCTCAATTCCGTCTCATGGTTAAATTTTTGAAATCTTGGGGCACGTATGCCGCCGTGCTGGTGATGGGTGTGAGTCTGGGCATGGCCGGACACGCGACTTGGCAGTCGTTCAGCCCCGTCCGCACCCCTCAGCCTTTGCCCAATCCCAGTCCCGCTGCTGCGCCGCCGTCCCTGGCCCCTGTGGCGAATGAATCGCCGCCTGCGCCGCCGAGTGTTCCAAGTGCCCAGCCCTATAACTTCATTGCGGCCGCCGCAGAGCGCGTTGGCCCGGCCGTGGTGCGGATTGATGCATCCCGCACAGTGAGCCGGGTTCCGCCAGGAGCCAGTCCCTTCTTTCGTCGATTTTTTGGCGAAGAGGGCCCGAGCGCTCCGGAGCGACTGCGGCGGGGAACGGGGTCTGGCTTTGTGATTTCGGCCAATGGGCAAATTATTACCAATGCCCATGTGGTGGAGGGGGCCGACACGGTGCGTGTGACGCTGAGGGACGGGCGCGAGTTTGAGGGACGGGTGGTGGGGGCAGACCCGGTGACGGATGTGGCGGCGATCGCCATCGATGCGACCGATTTGCCAACTGTGACGCTGGGCGGCTCGACCAACTTGGTTCCGGGACAATGGGCGATCGCCATCGGCAATCCTTTGGGACTGGACAACACGGTGACGGCGGGCATCATCAGCGCTACGGGACGCTCCAGTTCCGAAGTCGGTAGCCCCGATCGGCGGGTTCGTTTCATCCAAACCGACGCAGCGATTAATCCCGGCAATTCCGGCGGCCCGCTGCTCAACGACCAAGGCGAGGTCATTGGTATGAACACGGCCATTCGCGCCAACGCGCAGGGGCTGGGTTTCGCCATCCCGATCGAAACCGTAAAGCGAATTGCCGACCAGCTTTTTGCCACGGGACAGGTCGCGCATCCGTTTTTGGGCATTCAAATGACCAACCTCACCCCGGCGCTCAAGGAAGAATTGCAGCAAAACGTCGAAGACCCGCCCTTCGATCCGTCAAAGCTCGCGGTCGATCGGGGCGTTCTCATTCTCCAGGTATTGGAAAATACTCCCGCTGCCACGGCTGGACTTCAGCCCGGAGACGTGATTCTGAAAGTGGGTGGCGTTCCTGTTAACACTGCATCCGACGTGCAGGAGCAGGTGGATGGTAGCAAAATCGGCGATCTGTTGGCGCTAGAAATTAACCGGGAGGGTGAGGTTTTGGAAATTGGCGTGCGACCCACAACCCTGCCGCGATCGCAGAATCGGCAGAATTAACCCCCAGATTCAACCCACTGAGCAACACCAAATGCTAGCTGCCGGACGACTCATCGCCGCTATCGCGAAACGAGCCAAACGCATCAGCCACGCTGACTTCTAGCTCCATGCGTTGCTCCATGCGCCGCAGGAAATATCCTGTCATCATGGCAGAGGCGAGCAGCCCCGCCAGATTGTCGCGATCAGTTGTGATTTGCATCGTGAAGGTCTCTGAGGGCAACATCCCGACAAGCCCCTGCACGTTTTGCGAAATGATGTCTTTGATTTCTGGGCTGACAGACCGGGCCACTCGCGCCAGCACCTCTGGCGACTGGTGCTGGAGATACTTCAACAGTTCGTTGGCTTGCATCTCTTCGGCGCTACTGCCAAACAGTTCGGTGCTGTCGGGGTCAAAGTTCATAGGAACCCAGGAAGTCACGATAAGATTGAATCCTATTGTTACATTTATATTTGCGCCTGTGACAATGCTCCTTAAGGGAAATTACGGAACTTACATTAGACCATGACTCAGTATGACGCGCAGCCAAGTCGGGAATGGTGGGCCCAGCGCTGGATTGATGTGCTGGAGTCATTTGGCTGGGTGCGCCGCCTGGCCCGCGCCCGTAACTATGCTCGCGAAGGCCATGTGTTATCCATTGAATTTCGCGGCGCGAAGGTTCATGCGCGAGTTCAGGGCACTGCGCCAGAGCCATACAAAGTCACGCTGTCCCTCGATCCGTTTGATGATGAGCAGTGGCAGTATGTGATTGAATCGCTGTCTCAGCAGGCGATTTTTTCTGCCAAGCTGCTGGCGGGCGAGATGCCGCAGAATATTGAAGAAGTTTTCACGGCTAATGGGCTGAGCCTGTTCCCGTTTACCAAGTTTGATATCCACAGCCGCTGTTCTTGCCCGGACCCGGCGAATCCCTGCAAGCACATTGGGGCGGTGTATTACGTGTTGGGCGATCGCTTCAGTGAAGATCCCTTTGTGCTGTTTCAACTGCGGGGACGCACCAAGGAGCAGATTATCAGCGAACTGCGTCGGCTTCGTAGCGCCAGTCCCGATGTGCCACCGCCAGAAGAAACGCCCAGTCCACCAGTGGTTACATCTTCGGCGATCGCCCTGCAAACCTTCTGGCAGTATGATCATCAGCTAGAGCCATCGCTGGTGGTCATCGCGCCGCCGCCTAGTTCTGAAACTGTCCTCGATCTGCTGGGGCAGATGCCGCTACGTTCTGATGGCGGCACGTCGGGGTCGGTTTCTGCCCATGCGGTGAATGAGTATCTCCGCAGCCTCTATAGCCAGGTGGCGCAGCAGGCCGTGCTGTCTGCGATGACGGCCGGAACCCAGCCAGAAGAGAGTTAAGTCTGCAAGCCGAGACACAACGCTAAGCAACGGGTTCGAGCGTCTGGTTCAGGAATGCCTCGATGGTTTCCATATAGGCTTCTGCATCTTCCAGCATGGGGAAGTGTCCTGTCTCGGCGATGATGCGGTGGGTGATGCGATCGCTCAGGCTGGCAGCCTGCTGCCCCATCGAGGCAGGGATAATCTGGTCGTATTCGCCGGAAATTAGCAGCGTAGGAACCGTGAGGCGGGCAAATTCCTGCGGCATCACGTCCACAGCCTTTTTGCTGACGGCAGTGTAGATTGTGCCCAGGGCAGCTTCGTAGTCGGCATCGAGATAGTCGGCCAGAAACGCCCGGCGATCGCCCGCCGAGATAGGGCGGCGCAAAAACCTCGCCATAAACAGTTGGTCTACCAGCGGGATATGCCGCAGCCAGCCGGGGCGAAAATCCACCACGTACTTGCCAAAGCGGTAGAAGGCTTCAAACGCCTGCTGGTTATATTCAAAAATGCCGCTGCACGTCAAAATGGCGCGATCAACCCGCTCGGCGTATTGGTTCAAGAAAAAAACGGCGATCGATGCTCCGGTGGAATGGGCGTTTAGCGTCACCCGCTCCAGTCCGAACTCGTCGAGCAGCAGCGCTAGGTCGTCTGCATAGGTTTCTAGCTCATAGCCGATGGCGGCTACATCTTCTGGCATGGGGCGGGGCAAGTGCGATCGCCCAAATCCCCGCAGATCGTACAGCAAACAGTCATATTGCGACACCAGCCGCCGAGCCGTCGATTCCCAATAGCGGGCCGACCCCGCCCAGCCATGCAAAAACACCAGCACGGGCCTGCTTCCAGACGGCGCTGAGCCGGATTCACAAACCCATTCGTAATAGTGATCAACACCGCGAATCGAGCAGTAAGGCATCGGGTAAATTCTGACCTCGCAACCCCTTAACCTGAAAAATCTATGCAGACTCGGGCTTGGGTAGGGAAGATGGGTGCAGCAGCAACTCTGCGGTCGAGCGCTTTTCGACCATCTCGCGAGTGATGGCGCAGCGCGTCACGTCCTTGCGCGACGGCAACTCGTACATCACGTCCAGCATCAGTTCTTCCACAATGCTGCGGAGGGCGCGGGCCCCGGTCTTGCGGCGGTAGGCTTCCTTGGCGATCGCCCGAATCGCGTCTGGCTTAAACTCAAGCTGCACGTTGTCCATCTTCATCAGCTTCTGGTACTGCTTCACCAGAGCGCTGCGGGGTTCCGTCAAAATCGCAGCCAGCGCGTCTTCGTCCAGCGGGTTCACCACCGCCATCACCGGAACGCGCCCGATAAACTCCGGAATCAGCCCAAACTTAACCAGGTCATCCGGCTCCAAATGCTTCAGCACATCCGCCGTGCGCTTGTCTTTGGACTGCTGCGCGTCTCCCGGCTGCACAAAGCCCATCGACTTCTTCCCGATCCGCTGCTCTACTGCCTTTTCCAGACCCACGAACGCGCCGCCGCAGATGAATAGAATGTTACTCGTGTCTATCTGGATGCAGTCCTGATAGGGATGCTTCCGCCCGCCCTGGGGAGGAACATTGGCAACCGTCCCCTCCAGCATCTTCAGCAAGGCTTGCTGCACGCCCTCACCCGACACATCCCGCGTAATCGAGGGATTTTCACTCTTGCGAGCAATTTTATCAATTTCGTCGATGTAGATAATTCCACGCTGTGCCTCTTCTACGTCCAGATCTGCAACCTGCAACAGCCGCAGCAGGATATTCTCTACATCTTCGCCGACATACCCTGCTTCGGTCAAAGTCGTTGCATCAGCTACCGCAAAGGGCACGTCCAGCATCTCCGCTAGGGTTTGAGCCAGCAGTGTCTTGCCACAGCCCGTCGGGCCAATCAACAAAATATTGGACTTTTGCAGCTCAACGGCATCGTCTGCCTTCCCACCGTTAGCAGCCTTACTCTGCACAAAGCTGAGGCGCTTGTAGTGGTTGTACACCGCAACCGAGAGGATCTTCTTGGCTTCGTCCTGGCCAATGACATGCTCATCCAGGTGCTTCTTAATCTCGCGGGGTTTGGGAATTTGGTTGAGAGAGAGGCGTGGCGCACGGGCGGCCCGCTTTTCAGGCTGCTGCTCTCGGCGGGGCGAGGGTTGGGGCACGGTGGAACTAGAGTCAAACAGCTCCTCATCCAAGATTTCGTTGCACAAGTCCACGCACTCATCGCAAATGTAGACCCCTGGGCCAGCGATGAGCTTGCGAACTTGCTCTTGCGACTTACCACAAAACGAACATTTCAGATGAGAGTCGTATTTTGACATGGTCGCCTCTTAATTCACTGCGGAGAGGGTCTCTCTAGCATCGGATATGCCCGGCCGAGAAACAACCTGATCAATTAACCCGTAGGCCTTCGCTTCTTCAGCAGACATAAAGAAGTCGCGCTCTGTGTCCGCTTCTATGCGTTCAAGAGGCTGCCCCGTATGCTGTGCCAATAACTCGTTCAGCGTTCGCTTATGATACAAAATTTCTCTCGCCTGGATCTCAATATCCACAGCTTGCCCCTGGGCACCTCCCAGCGGTTGATGAATCATGATCCGGGAACTGGGCAGGGATAGACGCTTGCCCTTGGTGCCTCCCGACAGCAGAAACGCGCCCATGCTAGCGGCCAAACCGTAGCAAATCGTAACAACATCGGGGCGAATTTGCTTCATCGTGTCGTAGATGGCCATGCCTGCTGTGACTGAGCCACCCGGGGAGTTGATGTAAATTTGCACATCTTTTTCGGGATCTTCGGCATCTAGAAAAAGAAGCTGGGCAACTAGCAAATCTGCAACGTTGTCATCAATAGGAGTGCCCAAAAAAATGATTCGCTCTCGAAGCAGCCGGGAATAGAGGTCAAACGCTCGTTCACCCCGACCAGACTGCTCAACCACCATCGGAATGGTGTTCACCACGTCAAGGGGGTGTGGGGACAGAGACGAAACAGCCCCAACGAGATTGCTGCTAGCGTCGGATCTAGAAAAATGAGGCAGAACCATACAAAACCATTCAGCGACTTAAAAGAACTTTTGAATTCCAGAAGGTTAGGAAAGAATGAGCGTCTGAGGAGGCTTCTGCAAAGCGGGCTGAGTCAGGACGGGCGGGCTATGCGGTACAGGGTAGAGGTTAAGAAGAGGCTGTTGAGCTTCTAATTCAGGGTAGCCACCAATGACGACGGTTGACCGCATAAAGCTGCTTGATCAGTGTTGTCCCGGAATCAGTCTAGGGATAGTCGCTTCATCCATCAATTTCTCCCGTTGTCTCTGCTAACCGTTGCGTTTAGGTTCTAATGACCAGAGGCGTGCCGCCAAGGAACACTTACCCTGAGACGCTATTCAAGAGTCAAATCAAGAGTCAAATTCACCCAAGCTTTTGAGAAATTGAACCCATAGATTTCAGCGATATAGCCCTTGCTAAACTCAACAAAAACACGCTAAACCTGGCAGCGCATAGATTGGGAGTAACATACCCGTCATTATGCCCTAAGTCGCAGGAGACGGGTAGGCAATCTCCAGAGGATCTATAGATTTAGGGGCGTTATGGATGGGGACTGTTACTTTCTGTAAAAGTGCCGAAATCCTCAAAACCGCATGAAGCTGAAACTCAACGGCGACTAAAGCGAGAAATCGACACAATGCTTAGTATTGCTCAATCAACCCTCATCTTTTTTTGACTTGGGAGTGCTTCGCTTGCGGGCAGCGGGCTTGGCGGCTGCTTCCTCCGTCACTTCAACCTCGGCGATCGCCTCTGATTCAGCACTTTCTGGGGATTCTGCTGCCGACTTGGCTGATTTTGAGCGAGGCGATTTGGCCGTCTTCTCGGCGGGTGTAGCGGGAGCATCAACTTCTGCCACGACTTCTGCCACGACTTCTGCCACGACTTCTACCGCTGCCTCTGTGCTAGCGGGTTCGTCTGCCAGGGCGGGTTCGGCTTTAGCGCCAACATCTACAGCATCCTCTGTGCTAGATGGAGTGGCTGTGTCGGTTGCGTCGTCTTGCGTGGGTTCCATTTCCACTGATTCTTCTTTCACCAGCGTTCCTTCAGGAACCAGTTCCACGGTGCAATTGGCTTCCAAAAACTCAAAGATTTTGTCGCGAATCAGGTCTTCCTCAATTACTTCCCGCAGGCGATCGCGGTCGATAGACTGTCCGTCCAGATCCTTTAAGATTTCTTCAACTTTTGCTTCGACTTCAGCAGCGTCTACTGTGATGGACTCTTGCTTGGCTACCTCGCCCAGGGCCATCGTGCGCCGGAGACGGGCGATCGCCTCAGGGCGGGATCGCTGTCGCATCATGTTTACCACTTCGGGTGTAAACATTTGCTTAATGTCCATGCCCTGTTCGCTGAAGCGCATTGCGGTCTGGGTAATCATGTGATCCACCTCGCGGCGAATCAGGGTTTCTGGTAATTCAACCTCTAGATTGGCAACCAGCGCTTCGAGCAATGCTTCTTGTTTGTTTGCCTTGGTTTTGTCATTGGCCTCGTCCTGGAAGCGCTTTTCCAGCGACTCCCGCAGTTCCGCCAAGGTCTCAAACTCGCTGATGTCCTGCGCGAAATCGTCATCTAGTTCCGGCAGTTCCTTTTCTTTCAAGTCCTTCAGCGTCACTGTAAACACCGCAGGCTGGCCAGACAGTTCTGCCTGCGAATAGTCTTCAGGAAACGTCGTCTCGATTTCCTTGGTCTCTCCGACCGACATTCCGATGATGCCTTCCACAAATCCAGGAATGAAGCGTCCTTCAGACAGTTCTAATTCAAAATCGGTAGCGCTGCCGCCTGGAATCTCCTTAGGCTCATCGCCCACAAGTTGACCTGTAAAGTCAATCACGGCGATGTCTTGCGCTTGGGCCGGACGACCTTCGACAGGCACTCGCGTTGCCGATCGCTCTCGATAGCTTTCAAGAACCTCGTCAACTTTTTCCGGTTTGTAGAGGATTTCTTCGGCTTGAGTCGTTAGCCCTTTGTAATTCTCTAGCTTTGCGGTTGGTGCAACGTCAATTGCCAGCGAAACCGTCAGCGGTTGACCCGGTTCATATTGCTCTACCAGGTCTTCGATGGGCGATCGCAGCTCAGCATTTCCCAATGCATCGATTTTCTCTTGCTCAATCACCTGACGAAGCGCATCTTCAATCAGCTCATCGATGGCAGTCGCCTTGATGCTGCGGCTGCCATAGCGCTGCAAAACAACCTGACGCGGCACTTTCCCCTTGCGGAACCCAGGAATATTGGCATTGCGGATCAGCTGTTGCAGGGTCTTTTCGTAGGCCTGCGAAGTAGACTCGGAGGGAATTTCAATTTCTAGCCCAAGCCGACTGGCCGGGAGTTTTTCCTGGGTAACTTTCATTCGATAATTTCTCGCAGCGTTGTTCAGAGCAGCCCGTTCGGCATCGTCGCAATTAGCTATCGTAGCGGATTCTGTCTCAATCTGCATCTTGCTGTTGACACCCCCTTGACATTCACACCAGTCTCTCAGGTCATGCTGGAGTGCCTTGTCTTGAGCAAGCTGAAAAAGCAGATTAGGTTAAAATGGTTGCTTTTCTTGCTGTGAATTGTCTTGAAATTCTATAAGCGTCTATCGCTAGGGCATTGGCTTAAGGCATACTCAACAGTGAATCTTCTAATTTGCACGAACTGAGCAATTGCACTCACTGAACCAGGTGCGCTTTTTGAGATGGTTTACACGACCGAAGACTGGAGGAAATGAGTTTGTCGCAATCCTATCGAGTTGCCATTTTGGGGGCGACAGGAGCCGTCGGAACAGAACTGCTGAGCCTGCTAGAGGAGCGCCGCTTTCCGCTGGCTGATTTGAAGCTGCTGGCATCTCCCCGTTCGGCTGGGCAGACGCTCACGTTTCAGGGAGAGCCTCTGATTGTAGAAGCGGTGGGCGATCGCGCGTTCGACAATATCGACATCGTGCTGGCCTCGGCCGGCGGCTCCACCTCCAAAGCTTGGGCAGATCGGATTGTGGCTGCTGGCGCAGTGATGATCGACAACTCCAGCGCCTTTCGGATGCACCCAACGGTTCCCCTTGTGGTACCAGAGGTCAACCCCGGTGCTGCGGCCGAGCATTCTGGCATCATTGCCAATCCCAACTGCACGACCATCTTGATGAATGTGGCGGTCTACCCACTGCATCGTGTGCAGCCCGTCCAGCGCATCATAGCGGCGACCTACCAATCCGCCAGTGGAGCCGGAGCGCGGGCGATGGAAGAGGTGCGGCTTCAGAGCCAGGCCATTTTAGACGGCAAAGCGCCTGTGCCAGAAGTTTTGCCCTATCCGCTGGCGTTTAATCTGTTTCCTCACAACTCGCCCATGACCCAAAACGGGTACTGCGAGGAGGAAATGAAAATGGTAAACGAAACCCGCAAGATCTTTTCAGAGCCAGGGTTGCGGATTTCTGCGACCTGCGTGCGAGTGCCGGTCTTGCGGGCCCATTCCGAAGCAATCAACTTAGAGTTTGCCGCACCTTTCAGCCCCGATCAGGCACGAGAAATTCTATCCCAGGCTCCTGGCGTGAAGCTGGTGGAAGACTGGCAGGCAAACTATTTCCCGATGCCGATGGACGCAACTGGGCGAGATGAGGTGCTGGTCGGACGCATCCGTCAGGATATTTCCCATCCCAACGGGCTAGAACTCTGGATCTGTGGCGACCAGATCCGCAAAGGAGCGGCGCTCAATGCGGTGCAAATTGCCGAGTTGCTGATTGAGAAAAACTGGCTGCGTCCGGCGGAACGGGCGATCGCCACGCCACAGAGCTAGCATTTCTGAATCCTGGAGCTAGACACCCGATTATGACCATGTTTGGACGAGTCATTACGGCCATGGTGACCCCCTTTACCTCGGATGACGAGGTAGACTATGCCGCCGCCGAAGCCCTGACTGATTACCTCGTCACCCACGGCAGCGATGGGCTGGTTGTGTGCGGCACCACGGGCGAATCGCCAACATTAAGCTGGGATGAAGAGTATCAACTGTTTCAAGTCGTGCAGAAAGCGGCGGCTGGACGCGCTAAGATATTAGCGGGAACCGGATCGAACTCTACCAAAGAGGCGATCGCCGCGACTCGAAAAGCTGAAAAGCTCGGTTTGGATGGATCGCTTCAGGTCGTCCCGTACTACAACAAGCCGCCCCAGGAAGGGTTATATCAACACTTTCGGGCGATCGCCGAGGCCTGCCCTGACTTGGCAATCATGTTGTACAACATTCCGGGACGGACAGGGCAAAACCTCACTGCGGAAACCATTATTCGGCTTTCCGAACTGCCCAACGTGGTCGCAGTCAAGGAAGCCAGTGGTAATCTTGACCAAGTGAGCCAGATTCGGCGTTCCACTCCGATGTCCTTCGGTATTTACGCTGGCGATGACTCTCTGACGTTGCCTATGCTGGCAATAGGGGCGCAGGGCGTAGTGAGTGTTGCCAGCCATCTGGTGGGTCTGAGTCTTCAAGAGATGATTCAATTCTACGAGCAGGGGCAGGTTCAGCACGCAATCCAGATTCATCTCAAGCTCTTCCCACTGTTTAAGGCGCTGTTTGTGACTACGAACCCAATTCCAATCAAGGCTGCACTCAGGCTCCAGGGTTGGGAAGTTGGCGATGCTCGGTTACCATTGGCGGATGACCTAAAAGCAACGGAGTTTTTGCTGAGCCAAGTGATGGCAGACTTGCATCTAGTTCCAAAAGCATAACCATTGCGAGAAGTGGGTTGTAGGCGAGTGATAGTCGAGACAGTTGATAGTAGCGAATTGGCATTGCCCGACTAATCGCAGATTCTTATTACAGGGCGGCACCTAGGCAAAGGGTTTAAGGACGAATCTAGGCTTAAGTAGAGATGTGGGGCTAGGAAACTGAGACAGAACTTGCAGCAGGATTCTGCCATTGATTGATAGTCCGATTAACCCTTGCAACCGCACCTAGTCAGCCTTGACTTGTGGGCGATCGCCCAAGCCATTTTCCTCAGATTTCTTGAAAACTGAATATCGATTAGTAAGAGCTTTACAGTCTCACAAGCTGAGGATTGTCCCATGCCTCTAACATCAGGCTATAGCTGCTGAAATTAATCTCTTTCAGGAGAAGCCCTAACAAGGCTCTCTATTGATAGCTTGCAGGCTTATTAGGTGCCCCCACTAGTGCCTTTTGCTATCTCAAATTAGATTTTCTCGCTTCAGCTATTCAGGTTAAAGATTAAGTCAAGAAACCGCATTGAAACGATCATTAAAAGCTACTTTGATAAAAGCTCCAGTCGAAAAAGAAAATGCCTCTAGCCTCGAAATGTTCCAATCTTTTCGATATTTCTACCCACCTTTTTGCCCTTCTTGAAAAAGGCTAAAGCGCCCGTTCAGTGACGTGCGATCGCCCAAGCGCAGCCTCACTTTTGGTTTCAGAAAATCTCAGAACTTAAGGAACCCCTCAAAAAAGGGACACACCAAAGACAAATACATTGACTGCTGCTGCTCTTTCGTCAACTTTTCAAAGTTTCAAATCCAAATCTAGATCAAGGACCTACATGAGTCAAAACGACCAAAACTCCGCCCTCAAAATTATTCCTTTGGGAGGGCTTCATGAAATTGGTAAAAACACCTGTGTGTTTGAGTATGCCGATGAAATTGTGCTGCTAGATGCGGGTCTAGCGTTTCCCACAGACGGGATGCACGGCGTAAATATCGTGCTACCTGACACCACTTACCTGCGCGAAAATCGCCAGAAAATCAAGGGCATGATTGTCACGCATGGACACGAAGATCACATCGGCGGCATTCCCTTTCATCTCAAGCAGTTTGACATTCCGGTAATGTACGGGCCACGTCTGGCAATGGCACTGCTAGAAGACAAGCTGGAAGAAGCAGGGGTTGCCGATCGCACGGAACTACGCACCGTTCGCCCCCGTGAAATGGTGCGGATTGGCAAATATTTCCTGGTAGAGTATATCCGCAATACCCACTCCATTGCGGATAGTTTCAGCGTGGCAATTCACACCCCCTTGGGCGTTGTGATTCATACCGGAGATTTCAAATTTGACCATACGCCTGTGGATGGCGAATACTTCGATATTCAGCGTCTTGCAGAGCATGGCGAGAAGGGTGTCCTGTGCCTCATTAGCGACTCGACCAACTCAGAAGTACCCGGACACACGCCATCTGAGCGCTCCGTTTTTCCTAATCTCGATCGCCACTTTAGTCAGGCAAAGGGACGGCTGATTGTCACCACCTTTGCTTCGTCGGTGCATCGGGTCAACATGATTTTGGAATTGGCGAAAAAGCACGGGCGCGTCGTGTCGGTGCTGGGACGCTCGATGCTCAACGTCATTGCCCACGCCCGAAAACTGGGCTATATCAAGTGTGAGGACGATTTGTTTGTGCCGCTCAATATGGCCAACAAAATGCCCGATGAGAACGTGCTGATTTTGAGTACGGGTTCCCAAGGTGAGCCGATGGCTGCGATGACCCGGATTGCTAATCGGGAGCACAAGCAGATCCAGATCCGAAAAGGGGATACGGTGATCTTTTCGGCGAACCCGATTCCTGGCAACACCATCGCTGTCGTCAACACGATTGACAAGCTGATGATGCAGGGGGCAAACGTGATTTATGGCCGTGACAAGGGCATCCACGTTTCGGGACACGGCGCACAGGAAGACCAGAAGCTCATGCTGGCGCTGACCCGACCGAAATTCTTCCTGCCCGTTCATGGCGAACATCGAATGCTCGTCAAGCACGCGGAAACCGCTCAGAGCATGGGCATTCCCGCCGAGAATATGGTGATTATTGACAATGGGGACGTGGTGGAATTGACCCAGGACAGCATTCGAGTAGCAGGTAAAGTGCCGTCGGGAGTCGAACTGGTGGATTCTTCACGCTCTGGTGTGGTGCATCAGCGCGTGCTGAAGGAGCGGCAGCAGCTTGCGGAAGATGGCGTGGTGACCATCGCCGCGACAATTGGCTGGAATGGCGAGCTGGTGTCTGTGCCTGCAATCCACTTGCGGGGGGTGGTGACCTCCGTCGAGAAATCTCGACTGGAGCGCTCTGTGGTGGAAACCCTGGAAACCGTGCTGAGCGATCGCTGGAAAGAGGTGACTCACAATTTTGGCGACGGAGAAATTGACGTGGATTGGACGAAGCTACAGGCGACACTGGAAGCCGAACTGCGCCGACAGTTGCGCCGCGAGTTTCAACGGAGTCCGCTACTGGTGTTTTTAATGCAAACGCCAATTAAGCCCGTTTCGGTGTCCAACGGCACTCGCCGGCTAGAGGCAGAAAAGGTGGCTTCTTAGTGGCTTCTTAGACGACAAGCGACTAGACGGCGGATCAGTTCGATAAGTTCATAGATCAAGCAAGACGAAGAGGGACACAGCCTATCAACTGTGTCCCTCTTTTGCTTGACAGAGATCGACCCCAGTGACTTAGGCAGATGCGCTCAACTCAAAAATCTTGAGCGCTCTAGCCAGTGGGTTTAACGACGATCCAGCGACCCGTCTGTGGATCGCGGTAGGTTGTGAACGGGTTGGTTTTCAGGCTTTTTGGGCGATCGCCCGACGGCTCAATCAATGTAGCAGGCTGTGCAAACGGTGGGTTCTGGTTCTCCATAACGACGCACCCCAGAAGGCTTATTTAGGTGGGACTCTAAACCTAGATAAACGCCATTATAGGCAGCCAATTTTGCAGGTGGAAGCAGGGGAAAACCCCATACTTTTGAAACTCCGGACAGTGGCTTCAGAGTGAAAACCGAGACTATCCCTTCGCCGCCTTTGCCTCCAAACTTTCCAAACGGCTCTTGAGCGTTTGGTTGTCCTTCTTGAGCTGATCCAGCTCTTGTTGAAGTTTCTTGACAGCCTGATCCTGACCCGCATTTTTCATCACCCGCTGCACCGCTTCTTCGGCCATGCGGCGGACGCGACCATCGGGGGTGCGGTCTGCCAGTGATTGCAGCACTGTGGCGGCGCGGGTGGTTTGCATCTGTCCCAGGGCCATGACTACGGACACCTGAGTCAAAAAGAACGACTCATCCGATAACTCCCGCAGCCGATCGAGAATGCGCTCGACCTGGGGCTTTTCTTGCCCAAGGGATACCTGCCCCAGCGCCCGAATTGCGGCCAGTCGGAGCGCCTGGGGTGTGCCCATCGCCGTGTAGTCCAAAATTAGCTCCAGCGCCGCTGCCGATTCTTTCAGCTTGCTCAAGCCGCCGATTGCCCCACTGCGAACCGTTTCGTTCCACCCAGCGCGGGTGTCCAGCACCTCTCGAAACAGCTTGATGACCTTTTCTTCTTTTGACTTGCCGTTGAGCGGGCTGGCAGCCACCGTGCCGAGCGATCGCAACGCTGCGGCCTCTACGTAGTAGCTGGGGTCGCCCTTTTCGGCTACGGTTTTAATTGCCTTATAGCTCTCCTGGGTTTTTATCTGGGCTAGCGCTTCGACGACCGACCGTCGCACTCGCGCATCGGCATCCTTTAGCCCTTCTAGCAGTGCCTCTAGCGATTGATCCAGCTTGATTGAAGCCAGTTCTGCGGCCACCTCTGCCCGCACGCCCCAAAACGGATCGTGCGCCAAGGCGTGACCCAGGGCTTTCACGGCTTCCAGATTGCCTTTTTTGGCAAGGGCGATCGCCGCATAGATCCGAGAAACCGGGTCAGGATCATGCTTCAACTGCGCCTTTAGCTCTGCCACGCCATAGTCCAGCGTCACCTCTTTCAAAACGTGGTTGCCGACATCAAAGCTGACGAACTGCGGCTTTTCGTCGAGCGGAAAATAGAAGGACTGTTCCCGCTCATGAATCCGCACGGTGAAGGTTTTGAGCGTCGCCAAGGGTTTGGCCGCCTTGTCCTTACCTTTGTCCTCTTCCTCTTTGGCATAGCCAAAGCCAATGGGAATTTTCAGGTCAAACAGGTCACTTCTAAGATCGGTGTCGCCGTCGGTTGCCTGGGTTTGCACCACCGTCACCTTTGCCAGCTTGCTGTCGCCATCCCAGCTATAGGACACCTTGTAGTCGGGATGTCCGCCGCGATAGACATATTGATCAAACAAAAATTGCAAATTCCGCCCGGTTGCCTTTTCGATCGCCCGCAGCAGGTCAACCGTTTCCACTGTCTTGTGGGCATTGTCGTTGACAAAGGTATGCACCGCGTCGAAGAATTCTTCGTCGCCCAACTCCCGGCGGATCATGTGATACACGCAGGAGCCTTTTTCATACAGGTGGCGATCGTATAGCTCGATCGCCTCCCGATAAACGTGGGTCACAATCGGACGACGATAGCGGCCGCTGTCTTCAGAAATATAGCTGCGGGCCTCATTCAGCCGATAGTAGGCGGCATCGTCAGCGGTGTATTCATGCTCCGTCCACAGCACTTCGGAATAGGAGGCCATGCCCTCTTTGATCCAGGCGTGGCTCCAGTGCTTAATCACCACCAAATCGCCAAACCACTGGTGCGCCAGTTCGTGCGCCACAAGCGCCTCGGTGCTGCGGTTGTCTAGGGCGGCACGTTCGTCGATCAGGCAGCGGTCGGTCAGCAGCGTGGTGGATGTATTTTCCATGCCGCCAAAGATGAAGTCATCGACGCAGACCTGGGCGTATTTGGGAAAGGGGTAGGCATAGCCAAAGGTCTGGCTAAAGAACTCGATCATTTGGGGCGTTTTGCCCATGCTGCGGCGGGCATCGTCCTCCCGTCCTTTTTCGACGTAATAGGTAACGGGTTTGCCGTGCCACTCGTCGCGCAGTTCGGCAAAGTCACCCACCGCCAGCGTCATCAGGTAGGTGGGATGCACCTCCTTTTGGAACCAGTGGTAGATCTTGTGGTCTCCATCCTCGATGGTCTCCAGCAGTTCGCCGTTGGAAATTGCCAACAGGTGTTTTGGTACACGCACGCGGATTTCGCTGGTGGCGAGTTGCCCCGGATAGTCGAAACAGGGAAACCAGAAGCGTGAGTCTTCGTCTTCGCCCTGAGTCCACACCTGCACAGGCTTTTGGGGGTAGTGCTGGTCGGGTGCGATGAAGTAGAGTCCACGCTGGGGGTGGTCGTTGCTGTAGGTGATTTCTAGCGTGATGGGTTTGCCGGAGCGAGTGGAGTCTTTGAGGGAGACTTGGAGTTGTTCGCCATCGTAATCAAAGTGCAGCTTGTGCTTGCCTGCTTTGACGGAATGAATGTCTAGCTTGACCGCATCCAGCGTCAGCCGCTCAATGCCGTTTCGCACTGGGTTGAGCCGAATGGCGCAGGTGCCGCTGTAGCGCTGGTGGGCGAGATCGAGATCCAGATCTAGCGCAATATGCTCGACCTGACCAGGGCGATCGGGGTTGTAGTGGGGTCGGGCACCGGGCAACTCGAAAGAGCGGTAGCCATTATTATCTAGAGCGGTAGCGTAGACAGATTGGTAGACAGACTGATGGACTGTGCGGCGAAAGGACTGAGACATGCAATCAACCTGGAAAATGCAACGAGGGTGTGAGGGAATCAGGACTGGGCAAGGACAGGGCAAATTTGAGACAGACCATCGGGATGGCATCTGAGGCGGCAATGGGAGGAGCAGAAGCGCTTGGGATCGCTCCATCTTGCAGCCCTCTGCTAGCCCTCTGCTGACGCTCTGCCACCGAGACGAGCGATCGCAGCCCTGAGAACCAATCTGGAAGACAGAGCCTGCACACCAACCCTACGCAGACGTGGAGTCTGTAAGTGTGGATACGGAAATCGGCGAACGCCAGCGGCAAAGGCTGGCAGCCCACAGCGTCAGTGGTTTCCACGCGCTAGCCCTGACCCCACATCTCAGCAGGCTTAATCCAGTCTATTGCTTAGATTAACGCGGGAAACCAGTGATGAGATTGTTTCTTGCCACAGAATGTCGCCGTTCGTTTGTCAAGGGGGCGATCGCCCTTCATTACTCCTTCACATTTTTCTGCGAATGCTGACAAATTTTTTACCAAAATTCTGGCGATTTCCAGGGGATCGCAGGGCACTTTAAAGTCTGGAATGGTGCATCCCCCGCAATCAGCCTGCATTCTGCCCCATCTGCTGATCTAAGTGCAATGTTGCTGCGTCAAGCAAACCGTCTGAAGTCAAAATCGTTGTCTAACCTCCAGCGGGGCAGCCATCGGCTGTGGCGAGAGCGGCGTATCTGGCTGACGGCGATCGCCGTGGCAGGTGGCGTATTGGGGCTGCGCTGGCTGGGTGGGCTGCAATTTTTGGAACTGGCAGCGCTGGATCGCGCCTTTCGCCTGCGTCCAGCCGATCCCGTGGATGAGCGCATCGTCATCGTCGGTATTAATGACATCGACATTCAAAACCTGCGCGACTGGCCCATTTCCGATCGAGTCATGGCCAATCTGCTGCGGCAAATTCAGTCTTACCAGCCCCGCGCCATTGGGCTGGACATCTACCGCGAATTTTCGGTTGGCGAAGGCGGCGACGAACTCAAGGCGGTGTTTCGCACCACGCCAAATCTCATCGGCATCGAGAAAATCGCTGACTCGACGAGTCCGGGTGTAGAGCCGCCCAAACTGCTAAAGCAAGCGGGGCAAGTAGGGTTTAACAATGTCGTAACCGACAGCGACAACCGGGTGCGGCGGGTGATTTTGTATTGGGGCGTGAACGGTGAACTGCGCCGCAGCTTTGCGCTGAAGCTGGCGCTTTTGTATCTGCAAGACTGGGGCATCAGCACCCAGCCTGCGCCCGACAATCCTGCCGAGGTGAAGTTGGGGCAGTCGGTGTTGCGGCGGCTGGGGCGCAACGATGGGGGCTATGTGCGGGCAGACGATGGCGGTTATCAAATTCTGGCGAACACGCGCAGCTCTAGCTACCGCACGGTGTCGCTGACTGAAGTGCTAAATGGCGAGGTCGATCCGGCGCTGATGCGCGATCGCATCGTTTTGATTGGCTCCACCGCCGAAAGCCTGAATGATTTCTTTTTCAACTCCTACAGCCGGGAAATGAACGGCACCGTGCAGCGTATTCCTGGAGTAGCGCTCCACGCCAACTTCATCAGCCAACTGCTGGATGCGGCGCTGTATGGGCGATCGCCCTTGCAGGTCTGGATCTCCCCAGTGGAATGGCTCTGGATTTTGGGCTGGTCGCTGGTGGGTGCGGTAGTGAGCTGGCGATTTCGCCACCCGGCAAAGCTAGCCATTTCCTTACTGGGCGCAAGCAGCCTTCTATTAGGCAGCTGCTACCTTGCATTTCTTCAGGGCTGGTGGATTCCGCTGGTGCCGCCGCTGCTGGCGCTGGTCGGGTCTGGCAGTGTGATGACCAGCTACATTGCCTACCTCAAAGAGGAACTCAAAAAATCCAAAGAGTTTCTCAGTTCTGTTATCCACACGATTCCCGACCCGGTGTTTGTCAAAGATCGCCAAGGGCGGTGGATTGTGCTAAACGAGGCCTTCTGCCGCTTTGTGGGCTATCCGCTTGAGACGCTGCTCGACAAAACCGACCACGATATTTTTCCGCCCCACCAGGCCAATTTCCTGCGGCAGCACGATGAGCGGGTATTTGAAACGGGCATGGACAGCGAGAGCGAGGAAGAATTTACCAGCGCTGACGGGGCGCATTATCTGACAGCGACGAAGCGATCGCTCCACAAAGACGCTGCGGGCAATACCTTCCTGGTGGGTGTAATTCGCGATATCACCCAGCGCAAGCAGATGGAAGAGGAACTGCGCCGCACCGCTGCGGAATTGGTGCGCTCCAACGCCGAGCTAAAGCAGGCGCAATATCACCTGCAACATCTGGCTTACCACGATAGCCTGACAGGATTGCCCAATCGCCAACTACTGTGCGATCGCCTCTTACAATCGCTCCTCTGGGCCCAAGAACATGACCAGCTTGTGGCAGTTCTGTTCCTGGATCTGGATGGCTTCAAACACATCAACGACACCTACGGCCACGCAATGGGCAATCTGCTGCTCAAAGCCGTCGCTCAGCGCCTCTCTCGCTGCCTGCGAAATAGCGACACCGTAGCCCGGTTTGGCGGCGACGAATTTGTGGTGCTGCTACCGGCCATTCCCCATGTGCAAGACGTGACCCGCGTTGCCGAAAAGATTCTCGATACGCTATCCCAAAGCTTTGCGCTAGAAGGCGAGTCAATTCCAGTCACCACGAGCATTGGCATCAGCCTCTATCCCACCCACGGCGACGACCCCGAAACCCTGCTCAAGCAAGCAGACCTGGCTATGTATCAGGCTAAACAGGCTGGCAAGCGGCAGTATGCGCTGCCTGTAGAGGTGGAGAAGAGAGCGTCGTAAGGTTGTGAGAAATCAAATACCGCCGACAAACCGCCCCGGACTCAGCAGCCTGTCTGGATCGAACTGCTGCTTAATGCCGCGCATCAGCCCAAGGGCGTTGCCGGGATAGCCCCACCCGTCGATCTGCTGTTTCAGGTCAACGGGGGCGGCCAGGAGGGAGAAGAAGCCGCCCTGAGCCTCACAGAGGCGGCGCAGGTCGAGCAGGTGGCCGGTGCTGGGTGGGTCGGCGAACCGCAGCAGCCCCAGTCCGCTGCCTGCATGAATCGTGCCGGAGGTTAGCGAGGGGAATTGGTCGGCAATTTTTGCCAGGGTTGCAGCGGCCTGGTTGGGTAAGACTCCGATTTTGCAGGTGAGGTAAGGGTCTGGGGCGATCGCCTCCCACAGGTCTTGCAATTTTTGCCATAGGGACGCTTCGGCGGAGTCAGTGTAGGTGGACTCGACGAGGCCAGCCGCCTGGGCAAACTGTCGCAGTTGCGCGGCCTGAGCATCCAGCGAAACAGCGAGTCCCTGAAACTGCACGACCAGTCCCAGCCCGGTGTGACCCAGGTGCTGCATCGTGGCTGGGGCGACCAGTTCCACCGCAACTGGGGCAAGCGCTGAGGAGAGGAGCGCCTGGGCAACGCGAGCGATCGCCTCTCGTTCTCCGGTCAGCACCAGCGTTTTCGAGGCTTCGGGCAAGGGATAGACGCGAAAGGTGACTTCTGTAAGGATGCCCAGCGTGCCCCAGGAACCGGTAAACAGCTTCATCAGGTCATAGCCCGCCACGTTTTTGACCACGCGCCCGCCGGCCCTGGCGATTTCGCCATCCGCCCGCACAAAGGTCACGCCGATTAGCAAATCTCGCACGCCGCCGTAGCGATGGCGCAGGGAGCCGCTGTCGGCAGTAGCGATGATGCCGCCGAGGGTGGCTGCGTCGCTGTAAGACGGGTTGAGTGGCAAAAACTGATTTTGCTGCGCCAGGTGCGCCTGCAAGTCGGACAGCCGCATTCCAGCCTGTGCAGTGACGGTGAGATCTCCGGCGGCGTGGTCGATGAGCTGGCTCATCCGGGCCGTGCTGATGCCGACCTGTATGCTATCTGATACGCCGCCCCAGTGCAGCTTGGTGCCCGCGCCGAAGGGGAGCGATCGCCCTTTTTGCGCGTGCAATGCTTTCACCACAGCGGCAAGCTGGGCGGGCGAATCTGGCTCCACAATGCATTCGGGTATGCTACCAGGGGCGATCGCCTGAGACAGTTGCGCCTTCAGTGCTGGCGCGACCGTTTCCCAAACCGAGAGTTGCTCAGCGCCGACCAGAGATTGGAGACTGGGGACAAATTTGCTCATAAAATCCAGGTAACAGATCCAGGAAATGCTTCATGATCAGGCCATGCAAACGACCCGCTGACCATCCTCCCATGAGGGGTCGTTTTTGCAGCGTTGGTTTTTTAGGGCAACTCTAACCCCGCTCCTTTTCTCATGAATTGCGTCTACAGGTTTGCCATCCAGGACTGAGAGCGTAATTCTGACTATGACTCGTGCCATGACTCATGATGTTGCCAGCCCAGTGACTCAGCCGCCCCTGCTCAAAGATGAGATTCAGCAAGCTTTTATTATTGCGTATCGGGAAGAGACTGAGCTGCTAGAGCAAGCGCTGGCCAATGAAGGCTGGCAGGTCAAGCTATTTCGCAATGAGCGATCGCCCGACTCCTCCTGTGCCGCCATCTATTGCTGCATGATGAACCACCGTCGGGCGTGGGTGCAGGCAGCAGCGGAACCCCACCCGACCTTGATTGTGGAAGCAGATTTTGTGCCCGTGGTTGGGATGTCGTCTCTGCCGCTGCCGATGGATCTGTCTCAGCCCTCCACCGGACTCTGCTGGCTTTACACCTGCGCGGCACAAATCTATAGCCTCAGTCCTGACGGCTTTGCCGAGGGATTTTCGACCTCGCTAGTGGCCTACGTCGTCACGCCTGCTGCCGCCCGCTGCCTTTGTGGCCTGGCTGACTGGGTGCACAAGCATCACGGCACGGGCTATTTCAATTTCGACTCTGAGGTGGATAAATACCTGCGATCGCACGGCTTCAAAAACTACATCAGCTTTCGCAACTACGGCGAACACGGCGGTATCCCCAACCCAGAGCATCGCCAGCACGGTATCAGCGGCATCCACCGCGCCGATGTGCTGGCGGGGCCCCTGGCCTTTCGCCCCCTCTACGCGAGAACCGGACACCTCTGGCGATCGCGCTATTTTGGGATTCGCCTCAAGGCCCGCCTCAAAGGGATTGGGCGACTCCTACTGGGACGCTTCCTCCGACCCAAGATCCTCCGCAAAGCCAGCACTCCCAGGCGAATGCTGCAATGGGCGATCGCCCGTCAAATCGTGTTACGGCTGTGAGCAAGACGTGATTCAGGAATGAGGCGATAGAGCAACTGGCTTCGCAGGATGGCTCTCAGGACTAACTCCATCACTCCTCTGCGGACTCCGGCGGCCGATACCCCCGCTCGTAGGCATAGCGGATGAGCTGCGAACGGTTTTCTAGCTCCAGCTTGCTGAGAATATTGCTGAGATGAGTTTGCACCGTGCGCGGGCTGACAAAGAGGCGCTCGCCAATTTGCTTGTTGGTATAGCCCTGGATCACTTCGGCAAACACCTTTTCCTCCGCTGGCGTGAGGGGAAGGGGGGTCGGCGTGGCAGGGCGATCGCCCCCCGCAGCGCTAACACTGACCGACTGCTGCATCAGCCGCACAATTTCGGAGTGAATCCGGCGCGATCGCTCCAGTTGCGCCTCAATCTTTGCGACTAGCTCCTTCGGCTCAAAGGGTTTTGCCAGATAGTCGTCTGCGCCCATCTGGTGACCCTGCACCCGGTCGTCCACTTCCTTGCGGCTAGAGAGAAAGATAAAAGGAACAAGTTGACCCGTGCGGCTGGCCCGCAAGCGGCGGCAAAACTCCAGCCCGTCCATTTCTGGCATTAGCACATCGGACACCACCAGATCGGGCGGATGTTGCTCAAACAAGGTTAACCCTTCCAGCCCAGATCGGGCTTCTTGCACCAAGTAGCCCTGATTTTGCAAGTATCGGGTGAGTGCTGTCCGCAACGTTGCGTCGTCATCTACGATCAAAATGCGTTTCATATCAGCTACCCAGTTCCAACCCTGCCAACAGCATCACAGGTTCCTTTTGCATACATCGAGATCTTCTATCGAGCCATCATAGCGGCTGAGACTTGAATTGAGACAGGGTGCGATCGCACTCCCTAGCTCCCGAACTAACCTGCTAATTCTTCCAGAACTGACGCACTTGCGATAAGCCCTTTGGATTTTGGACAATTTCTCGCGGGCTGTGCCTCGAGAAATTGTCCAACTGCGTAAGCCCTATCTTCTTAAGCAATCCCGTTCAACGGAATAAACCTTTAAGGACGAGTTAAGGATGAGTTTTGGGGACGGTCGAGTTTCCTAAGTTTTCCAAATCATTTTTCAAATCAGCGGACATTCAGCAAAATTATCAGATAAATCTGACAAAACAGTGACATCACCCAAAGACATCCTCATCTTTAGGATTTTTTCGCCTTTTTTTGCAGTTGCCCCACCGTTGATTGTCTTAAATGAACAGTTCCTCCGATTCATCTTTGAGAAATTGAGCAATTGCAAGTTTGAGATATCATGCCCCTGGCTCAAAAAACCTGGCACGCTGCCTCAAGGAAGCACTCTTGTCGAGAAACTTTGGAGAAACTGATCCGAAAGCTGCTCACTCTTGGGCATTCTGGCTCTTCTCTCCTCCACTAAACTAGCCAAGAATCGTTGATTTATCACTTAGGAGTCGGCAACGCTCTATGTATGAAAAGATTATTCCCCCAACCGAGGGTTCACGCATCACGTTTGAGAACGGTGAGCCACAGGTTCCTGACAACCCTATCATTCCCTTTATTCGAGGCGACGGCACAGGCGTAGACATTTGGCCTGCGGCTCAGAAGGTATTTGACGCGGCCGTGGCAAAAGCCTATGGTGGGCAGCGCCAGATCGTCTGGTTCAAGGTGTATGCAGGCGACGAAGCTTGCGAACTCTACGGCACGTATCAATACCTGCCAGAAGACACGCTGGCGGCAATTCGAGAATATGGCGTGGCGATCAAGGGGCCGCTGACTACGCCCGTCGGCGGCGGCATTCGTTCGCTAAACGTCGCCCTGCGACAAATTTTTGACCTGTATGCCTGCATTCGCCCGTGTAAATACTATGCGGGCACGCCCTCGCCCCACAAAACGCCGGAAAAGCTGGATGTGATTATCTATCGGGAAAACACCGAAGATATCTACCTGGGCATTGAATGGAAGCAGGGCAGTGAGGTGGGCGATCGCCTTATCAAAATCCTCAATGAAGACCTGATTCCCGCCACCCCCGAACACGGCAAAAAACGCATCCCCCTGGATTCGGGCATTGGCATCAAGCCCATCAGCAAAACGGGTTCCCAGCGACTCGTGCGCCGCGCTATTCGCCACGCCCTGCGCCTGCCCAAAAATAAGCAGATGGTGACGCTGGTTCACAAGGGCAACATCATGAAATACACCGAAGGCGCATTCCGCGACTGGGGCTATGAACTGGCGACCAGCGAGTTTCGGGCCGAGTGCATTACAGAACGCGAATCCTGGATTTTGGGCAATAAGGAGAAAAATCCCGACCTCAGCATCGAAGACAACGCCCGCATGATCGATCCGGGCTATGACGCGCTGACGGCGGAGAAAAAAGCGCAAATCTGCGACGAGGTACAATCCGTCCTCGATGCCATCTGGGACACCCACGGCAGCGGCCAGTGGAAAGACAAAATTATGGTCAACGACCGCATCGCCGACAGCATCTTTCAGCAAATCCAGACGCGCCCCGATGAATATTCCATCCTGGCGACGATGAACCTGAACGGCGACTATCTCTCTGACGCGGCAGCGGCTGTCGTTGGCGGGCTGGGCATGGGCCCTGGCGCAAACATTGGCGACTCTGCTGCCATCTTCGAGGCGACCCACGGCACTGCGCCCAAGCACGCAGGGCTAGACCGCATCAACCCCGGCTCCGTCATCCTCTCCGGCGTAATGATGCTGGAGTATATGGGCTGGCAGGAAGCGGCCGACCTGATTAAGCAAGGCATCGGCGGCGCGATTTCGGCCGGCGAAGTCACTTACGACCTGGCCCGACTGATGGAGCCACCTGTCGAACCGCTAAAGTGTTCTGAGTTTGCCGATGCCATCATCCGCCATTTCTAACAGCGTTCATGAGCGTGCTTTTACAACTGCTTCGCCAGGAACTGCCGACTAACGCAACGAAATGGTGTGTAGCTGTCCGTTTGCCACACACCATTTCCACTCAGTTTGATGAACAGGTTAAACAGCGTCGATAGTTTGGGAGACTTGAAAATCGCTGCTAGTATGGGCACTTACGGATTTGAGAACGTGTTGAACTCGCCATTTCGGGGACGAGGCGGAGCCGAAAACGGAGCCGCCTCAACCGTGGTGGGCTGAGCAGACTGCGTGGGAGCCGTGTAGAAGTCGCGCCCGTCAAACTGGGGTTGTGGCGAGACCGCAGAGTTGCCTCCTGGTAAGCCCGTTGCTCCTGCCCCTGAAATCCCTGAGCCTGAAATAGAGGAATCAGGCACGGGCAAACCGGAGGGAAGGGACGCAGGCGCACCCATCGGCTGACCCAGTGTGCCCGTCGGCAGGGGCTGAACCCCTAATGGCGGCAGGTAGCCTGTGCTGCCCGGTGGCGGCGAGGTGCGGGGCAGATAGGGGCCCGGTAGCGTGGGCGTAGAAAAGGCAGGAGTGAGGGAGGGTTGGCTGAGAGGTTGGGCGGGTTCTCCAGGAATAGGTTGCAGGACAGAACCGCTGGGAACTGCGCTGGGAACTCTGGGGAGAGTGCCAGATGAACCTGCTGGAGACGGCTCGACCGTAGAAGGTGGGCTGCTGGAGCTTGTCTGACGCTGGAGCGCTGATTCCAGTGGGCTAACGGGGAGAACTGGTTGAGATGGCGTAGAGCCGGGAATAGGGCTGCCCACTGTACCCACTGTGCCAGCAGGGGCGATCGCCGGACTGGGCAATATAGGACTGGCCGTAATAGGACTGGTCGTGGGCGCAACAGTGATTGTGTTCAGGATTGGGTCTGGCTTGGCTGAACCGCTGGACGAGCGGCTGGCTGTAGGGGCAGGGTTCAGCAACAGAAGGTCTGTGGGGGCGATCGCCGACGATGCAGGCAGACTAGAGGAGGAACCTGCTTGGCTCGGCGACTTGAGCGCATCGGGCAGGCTGCTAGGAGAAACGAGCGGCGCCTCTAGCACTAGAGGCGCTCCCGTTGGAAATCGACGCGCTCCCAGCACGGGCAGGTTGTCAATGTCGATTTGAGCGCGATCGCCCAGGGATCGACCTTGCCCCGTTGGGTTTGACTCAAAGAGACCTGGCGGCAGGGCACTGTCTCCAGACGAGTCAGCACCGAATTCTAGCGGGCGATCGCCTAACCAACCTGTCAACAGCGCAGGACGTTGCCAATAGGCCCAAGCCAACGCCAGCGCCAACACCGGCACTGCTGCCGACAGCCAAACTCTGGGGCGCAGGAGCAAGCGTACTCGGCTACGAGAGTAGCGATGGGTTCGAGAAAACCGAATGGGCGAAGGCATAACCCAAAAGACAATAAAAACGGCAATGAGAAATGGCTCAATTTAACGGTGGGCTTTAACGGAGGCTGATGTTCCCACAAGTCGGAAGCTTAAAATTCTGAAGATAAAAATATGCCAGCAGATTGTCCGATCGGTGTGACATCACATAGGCTAGAGAACCAAGCAAAACCACCCGTAAAAGTCATAAAAGACCCTCCGATTCTATCAACGCCCCCCAAAACCGCCATAAACTTAACCAGAGCTTTGTAGTTCCTTCACATAAGGCATCCTGAAAATCATTTCCTTAAAAAATTTACGGGTTTTGCAAAGAATCGGTGAATTGTGACCCGTGCCCAGTCATTCCAGAATGCCTATGGGAAGAAGGCAGCACTTTCTGGAAGCGCTATTCTTAAAAGACGTGAACATATATCCTTAGTATCTGTAGGAAGTATTCGTAGGATCTGTGGACATTGCGGCAGTCTCTAAAGTCAGACGAAAGTCAAGTGTTTGAAGCCGTCTGATTGCTGCCATGCAAAGGCGCAACGTGGCTATCTACAGGCTGTCTACAGGCTATCTAAGGCATCCAGCGCTGACCGACAGGAGAAACGGCTGTGAACATCTTTGGGATTGGTCTGCCAGAAATGGCGGTGATTATGATTCTAGCGCTGCTGATCTTTGGCCCGAAAAAACTGCCAGAGATTGGGCGCAGCTTGGGCAAGGCGATCAAGGGCTTTCAGGATGCGTCTCGCGAGTTTCAGGAAGAGTTTAAGAAAGAAGCAGAGCAAATCGAGAAAACCATCAGCCAACCGATGGAAGCCAAGCTAGAGCCGCCCGCACAAAAGGTTCTCTCGGCAACGGAGACGGCTGAGCCGACGGATGCTGAAGTGATCACGCCCGTCGAAGAAGACGCTGCTAGCCCCTCCCAACCCGGCTAGACGATGGGGGAGTCTCGTGATGTGGCGATCGCCCCTACGCCTCAGCTCATCGTGGGTCTGGGCAATCCGGGCGCTAAGTATGACCGCACCCGGCACAACGTCGGATTTATGCTGGTGGACGAGCTAGCCCGCTCTTGGCAGATCAGCCTGGCAGACCACAAAAAATTTCAGGGCATTTTTGGGGAAGGCCTTGGCCCGCACCGCGACAAGATTCGTCTGCTCAAGCCCCAGACCTATATGAACCTGTCGGGGCAGTCGATTCGTGCGGTGGTGGATTGGTACAAGCTCTCGCCTGAGTCGGTGCTGGTGGTATATGACGATATGGATCTGCCGCTGGGCCGCCTTCGCCTGCGGCTATCGGGTTCCGCAGGCGGACACAACGGCATGAAGTCCACCATTTCGCACCTGGGCACGCAGAATTTTCCGCGCCTCCGCATCGGCATTGGCAAGCCCAAAACAGCGACCCCCGCAGACCAAGACACGGTTTCTCATGTGTTAGGGCAGTTTTCTAAATCGGAAACAGCGGTTCTGAACGAAGTGCTGCGGCTGTGCGAAGAGGCGATCGCCCTCAGTCTCAAGCAAAGCACCGAAAAAGCCATGAGCCTTTATAACAACCGGGTTGCGGGTAGCTAGCGTTGAGGACAGCAGAGATCAGGGGATGGGACTAGATGCAAGACGCTCACGCAAAACGCTCACGCAAGACGCGCTACGTCCCGAAACCTGACCTCTGCATTCCGCTATGAGTAGGCGCGGTGGGCCAGCCATTCTTCCACGTCAGCTTGAGACTCTAGGGAACCTGCTTCGCCAGAAATCGGGTCATAGACGTGCCACTGCACCTTTTGGGTGGTGCGATCGCAGTCTTGCCAGACGCGGGGTTGGAGCGAGGCGAGGGATTCAGCGCTGGGCGCAGTCCATTTAATGTTCATGAAACAGCAGTCCTTCGGAAATCAAAAACGGATTATGAAATCAAGATGCAGCGTGGGTGAAGGGGCAGCGTTGCGTCTGGACAGGCGCAGGTTGCACCCGCAATGGGCAAAGAACCCAACCAAAGCAAAAACTAACCCGTTGGCAAATCACCCTTAGGGAAGAGGCGATCGCCCCACAGGTGCTAGCCAACTGATTTCACTGAGAAAATAATACTGTGTCCTTAGATACAAAACAATGCTTTTAGGGAAAATCACCCAGGGAGGTTCACCCAGACGGTGGTGTGCTTGTGGTTTGACTGGTCGATTCAGCTTGCGTCTGTCAACCATGCTCGTTATCTGTGCCGTTTAACGACTGGCACAGGGGGTCTAATATAGAGAAAGATAAATTTATGCCGATGCCGCCTCGTCATTCTCTGCCATGCCTTCTCAAACCACCTCGTCTATTTTTGTCGAAAAGAAAAAGCTGTCGAAGCCGCCGCTGGAGCTACACTACCTGGGCGATCGCGTGCTGAGGCAGCCTGCCAAGCGCATTACCAAAGTGGACGACGAGGTGCGCCAACTGGCGCGGCAAATGCTGCAAACCATGTACAGCGAAGACGGCATTGGGCTGGCGGCTCCCCAAGTCGGGGTTCACAAGCAGCTCATTGTGATTGACATTCACCTGGATGAACCCAAGACCCCGCCGCTGGTGCTGATCAACCCAAGTATCACGCGCCAGAGCAGCAAAACCTGCGTGATTCAGGAGGGCTGTCTGAGCATTCCGGGTGTATTTCTGGACGTGACGCGCCCAGAAGAGATTGAGGTGTCTTACAAAGACGAGGTGGGCCGCCCGCAAAAGCTGGTAGCAAATGATCTATTGGCGCGGGTCATTTTGCACGAAATGGATCACCTGAATGGCGTGATGTTTGTAGACCGGGTGGACAACGCCCTGGCGCTGAACCAAGAGCTAAGCAAGAATGGCTTTTCGGTGCAGGCTGTGAAGCCTATTGCCTGAGTCCTTTCTCGCCTGAGTCCTTTCTCTATTGACCGCTGCAACCGTCCGCCCATCCCTCCGCCCTATGATGACTCCCAAAAGCGGCCTGTTTCTGGCAGGCTCCTGCATTGCGGCGATCGCCGCCATCGGCTCTATCTTTGAGCTAACCTCCCAAACGCCCCAACTGGGGACAGCGCCCACGGGCATTATTCTGGCGCTTAGCATTCCCCTAACGGTGCTGCTGTTTTTGGCGGCCGTCCGCGATGCCCGAGCAAACCAGTGACGGACTTTGTGCCCCAGGTCGCCTATCTGCGGCTATGTGCCCCGACGGGCGCAGCCCCGGCAGATGTGGTGTATCCTCTCCCGCTGACGCGAGAGGTGCGGCTGGGGCGCGATCCAGACTGCCAAATTGTGGTGGATTCGGCGGCCTACAGCGGGGTTTCCCGGTTTCATGCCTGTATCGAAGCCACGCCTGACCGAGTGGGCTGGCAACTCCGCGACCTGGAAAGCACGAACGGGACTTACCTGAATGGGCGACTCCTGCATCAGGCAGAGCGGCTGCGGGCGGGCGATCGCCTCTCCTTGGGCCAGCGCGGGCCGCAGTTTGTGTTTGAGCTGCGCCCGGTTCAGTCGGCGGATGATGCTTCGATCACCGATGCCCGCCTAATTCCCACCGTGTCGAGCGATTTGCAGGCAGAGGCCGATTTGCTAGACCCGCCGGAAGATGCAGGGCTTACCGATGAAGGCATCACCGTCAGCCAGTTGTTTCCCATTCTTTCCACTGGAACCGATCTGCTCCAGCGGGCTTACCTGGTGCCAGGAATCATCACCATCAGCTTTGTAGTGCTGCTGTTTATTGCAGTGGGCAATCCCCCCGTGTTTAATGTCACGCTGGCGACCTATCTGGCGATCGCCGCCTATTACGTGGTCTATCAGCTTTGCGGCAAGCCCAAGCCCTTGTGGTGGCTGCTGGGGGCGGCGCTGATGATGGTGGTGCTGCTGCTCAGCCCGGTGCTGAACCTGTTTATTTATGTGTTCCAAGACCTGCTGCCCGGAGACATTCCCACTCAGTTTTCTGGCAACTTGTTGGTGCTGCTGGGGCAGATGTTTATCGGGGCGGGGCTGATGGAGGAACTGCTGAAGGCGATTCCAGTGTTGGTGGCCTGCGCGGTGGGGCTGGCGCTGCGATCGCCCTGGCGAGAGCGACTGGGCGTGTGGGAGCCGCTGGACGGTATCCTGCTGGGCACTGCTTCGGCCGTCGGCTTCACGCTGCTGGAAACGCTTGGACAATACGTGCCCAGCGTGATTCAGAACGTGAACATGCAGGGAGGAATCGGGCTAGGGGAAGTATCGGGGCTGCAAATTTTAATTGCCCGCGTGCTGGGGTCGATCGCCGGACACATCGCCTATAGCGGTTATTTGGGCTATTTCATCGGCCTCAGCATGTTGAAGCCGGCCCACCGCTGGCGGACTCTAGGAACGGGCTATCTGACGGCTTCTGTGCTGCATGCGCTCTGGAACGTCTGCGGCATTTTGAATTTGTCGGCGCTGGCCATTGTCGGCAGCGTGTCCTATGCATTTCTGATGGCAGCCATTCTCAAAGCCCGCAAACTCTCGCCCACGCGCCATGAGAACTTTGCCACGCAACTGAGGCGGCGGGGGTAGGAGGAGTTTGCGGGTTGGGGCGCTGGAGCGGGCTACCCCCGTCGCTCTGCTACTCCGACCCACCCTCCGCTTTGGATGGATCAAGCCTTGGATTGGTCAATAATATGGCGGGCGATCGCCAAACTGAGGCGAGCCTGCTCAATGCTGGAGAGGTCTTCCCAGGCTTCGGAGCGCACGGAGCGCAGCGCTCCCTCTAGCAGGTCGGTTTCGCCTTGGTCGCGCATGGCATAGGCGAAGGGACGCGCCAGCACGTATAGGTCATCGTCGCCCCACTCGGGCAGCACGTCGCGGACGCTGGCAACCAGCTGATCGGCCAGAGAATTGGAAGAGGCGATCGCCATCTGCGCCTGCTGCACCAGCCGCTCCAGCAGTCCTTGCGGCATCCGGTCAGCAAACCGCTGAAATAGGCCGCCGAAGGAAGCGGTCGTCAGCACGGGTTGAGCCGCATCTTGAGCAGAATCCACCGTGGCCCACAGTTGGTCAAATTGTGTGGAAAGGGACTGGGCATAGGAATCGAGCATGTCAGTCGGCCAACCCGCTGCTACTTCCTGCTCAAGCTGTTCAAAATAGCTAGATGCGGCGGGATCTGCCGGATTCCAGGGGTAAGATGCATCCGCATCATCTAATACGACCTGGAGGAGTTCTAGCTCAGCCTGAGACCGAAAGGCAGAAAAGCAGGGACGGGTTGAATCGCTTGCCATGGTTCTTGCTCCTGAATGCGCCGGACGAGTGTTGTCTAGGGTTACTTGTGTTAACTGGGTATCGAATGGGTTCGATAGGACTAGCTACAGACTCGGATGGGTCAGTTCCGTAATTGGCTGATAAGGAATTTGAAAATTTTGGCAGCGGGGTAAAGTGGAAATTTTGAAAGAGTATTATCCAGACAAATATAAGCACAATAAACCCAGAAAACCGTACCTGCTCCGGCCAAAGCGCAGCCAGAAGCCAAGCATCACAGGGGCGGGGTGAGGTCATTGGGCACAAATTCTAGCTGAAATGTGCCAAATCGGAGGCGGCTGTGGGGCTTGAGGGCGACCTCTTCTTGATGCACCTTGCGCCACTGGCCTTGCGGCTCCAGCAGAAACGTGCCAAAGCGAGAAAAGTCGCGCAGGACATAAACCTGCTCTGCGCTGGCTGCCCCGACCGACCCGCGATAGAAAATCTCAGCGTGGCGACGAGAAACGCCAGGAGATTTAATCACCAGGTCATTGCCCTCCAAAAAGCCAACCCGCACCATGCCGCCGTAGATGGGCCAGGTTTGGTGGGGTGGCTCGACGGCGCGGAGGCAGGCAGAGGGAAACGGCACCTCACCCCAGCTAGAGGGATTTTCGGGAATTTCGGTAACCCCTTCTGTCAGCGGTTTGACCAATTCGCCGTCAAATTCTGGATGCATGTAGAGGACGGGCAGGGTCCAGGCGATCTGGTTGAAGCGATAGAGCGTTAGCAAATGCTGGCGGGCGATCGCCACCGCCTCGTCGATGGGCGATCGCTCGGCCAGGGCCCGCGCAAACCGCTGGATAAAGCTGTGGGCTTCGTGTTCGGCAATGCGATCGCGCATCCCCAGCACCGCCGGTACGCCGTGATGAATCAGCACTTCGGCCAGGCTGCTGCGGGGAATGGGGCGATCGCCCTGCATTTCGGGCTGTGCGCCCCAGCAGGCGTTAAACACGGCCAGCTTGATGCGGCAGCGGGTCAGCACCTGCGCCAGTTCCGTCCCATTCATCGTTGCATCAGGACGGAGGAAGAGCATCCCGCCGTCTGGGCCAGGCATCCCGTGGCCAGAGTAAAACAGCACGTTGTACTGCTTGGTTTCTAGGTGAGACGTGAGTTCGGCGGCAGTCGGCTGCACCAGCGTCGTCACCTCGCAGGGCACAGGCGGCACAAAGCGATGAAACGCTTCTCCCTGAGACACGTCCTGAAGCAGCGCCGTCAGCGCGTCGGCCTCTTGCTGCAACTGGAGTCGAAAGTCGCTGGTGGAGAGGCTGCGATCGGGTTCAGCGTCCTGTCCCTGCACTAGCAAGATCCGCAGGGAGTTTTCTTCGCGCAAGGCCGGCAGCGGATCGACTTCGTTGGTGGTGCGGCTAAACAAAAGCTGCTGACTGAGGGCGATCGCCTGTCGTCCGGGCTGGGGCTGCATGATTTCCCAGGGCAGCGCCATTAGCTCAGGGTCACGAATCTCTAGTCGCAGTCGGAGCGATCGCCCCTGGCCCTGAGCAATGCCCTGGCTCTGGGCCAGGCTATTTTGGATGGAACCGTCAAACAACCACTGCCAGAGGCTCACGCCCAAATGCTGCATCAGGCGGCCCGCGTAGCCCGGTGTTGGGTCGTCGGGCTGGGGCGGTGGCAACACTACTGCCGGAATCCGGGGAACTGCGGGCAAATCCCGCAAGGAAAACATCGACTGCCATGCTTGCCAAATTTCGGTTAGCTCCGCTGGCCAAGCTCGGTCGTGATGCACGTAGCCTGCCTGCGATGGGGCCTGTAGCACCCAAATCGCATAGTGGTCTGCGTCAGCAGCGGTAAGGCGGCGAATCGCAAGCCGCAGGCAGGGATGATCAGACGAAAGCATGAAACCGGGAGTTTAAACGGCTAATTCAACAAAATTCATGGCTCGAAATCGAAATGCACCCAACCCAGCACTGTGCGTGTGAACGTGAACTGTGAATGGGCTGAAGCCTGAAGCGAAACTCAGACCTCAAACAAGTACTCTCGAATCTCTCGAATATAGTATTCCCAAACCTGTTCCAGTCTTCTGCGCCTCTAACACTATGCGATCCCCATTCAGTCATTGCTATCCTGCATGATCGATCGTCACACTGCCGACGCTTATCCAGTGTATCGAGTAATTCACCGGGTTTTTCCTCTTTGCCTCCAGAAGGCTAGATCTTTAGAGGCTCAATAGAGCCTAAGTCTGGCTCAATCTTAGGAGGCTAAAGCTCAGACGCTAACCAACGCCACGAGGAGATGCGCCGGGTGGGGCGCTGGGAGGCGTTGCAGGCCCCACAGGCGGCAGGGCTGGGGGTGGAGCGGGCAAATCGGGCGTTGGGGTCGCAGGCGTTGGGGTTGCAGGCGTTAGAGTTGCAGGTGGTGTAGTCGAAGCAGGATTGCAGACCCCGCGCTGGGCATTGGTCGGCGTGGGGTTGGGCATCATCAGCGGACGGAGATCGCTTAGCGCTACCCAGCCTTCTTTGCCCGGAGTGGCGATCGCGCTTTGCTCAGGCGGCAGGGCATTGGGCGTATCCACCGGAGGTGGGGCTGGCAACTCGCCAGCGGGGGATGCCGAGAGCGCCGGGTTTGCACTCGAAGCGGAGCCATTGTCGGGCGCGATGGGCGGGGCAGGGGAACTGGAAGTCGTCGAAGCCGCTGGTGTAGGGGCTACGGCTTGCTCCATAGAACAAACCCTGAGTTTGATCTCGGTGGGGTTATCGGGCGGCCGGCGCTCCAGCACCATCAACACGCTACCAGGGGCGATCGCCAGACCTGTCGTTGCAGGGGTTGCAGGGGAGGGGGATGCCGTGGGACTGCCCTCGACTGTGGGGGGTGAGGACAGCAGCACTAGCCCAGAGGCTTCGCTGGGTGCGCCATCAGCTGCTCGTCCAATCAGAATAAACGCGCCGGGCTGAAGGGCGATCGCTGGGTCTTCTTCGGCAGGGGGGGATAGGGTAGGCGCAGGGGGAAACCCCGTCAAACTGGCCAGGCGATCGCGCATCAGCCAGTAGCCCAGCGCCCCCGCCCCCAGCAGCGCCAGGAGGGTCAGCAACAGCGGTAGGGTTCTTGGCTTGGCGGCAACGGGCGACACGACCTGCGTTTTGGGCAAAGCGGGTTCGCTGGGCTGCGGTGAGAGATTGGGGAATGGGTTGGAGGCTTGCGCGGCTTGGGCGGAGGGAGAGCCGACGGGAGAAACGACGGCAGTAGAGGCGATCGCCGTCGGGACTGGGGCGACCTCTGCACCAGGAAGCTGCGTCGGTGCAAGCTTGGTAGGCGACAGGCTGGGAAGCTGGACATGAACAATGCCAACGGTTACATTGTCATGACCATTTTGGGAGTTCGCCAGATCGACGAGTCGCTGGGTGACGATTTCCAAATTGGCACGTCCGCCCAGCACCGGGAGCAGTTCCAAATCCCAATACTGTTCCACCCGATCATTGTCGCTCAGCCCGTCAGAACACAGCAAAAACAGGCTGTCGTCATCCAGCACAAACCGCTGCACGTTGGCATGGAGCAAAGACGAACTGCTCATGCCCAGCGCCTGCACCAGAGAGCCAGAACTGGCGTGTTGCAGCGCCTCCCGATAGAAGCTATAGCCCATGCGGACTTCGCGCGAGGCCACGTCGTCATCCTGCGTAATCTGGTGACAGTTCCACGGGGTAATCCAGTAGGCGCGACTGTCCCCCACGTGGGCCAGATATAGCTCGTGCCCGCGCACCAGCGCCATGACCAGCGTGGTGCCCATGCGCTGCCGATCCTGGCGATGCTCTTCGTCATTGCGCTGGCTAATCAGGTCATTGGCGGCGCATGCGGCAGCTTCTAGTTCCTGCATCAAAGCCAAGGGACTGAGGCGGCTGAGGTCGCTGGACTGGAGGTGTTGCTGCACGGCGGCGATCGCCAGATTAGAGGCCACATCTCCCCCCTGATGCCCGCCAATGCCGTCGCACACAATCAGCAGCGGGGTGACCGTTGGGGTCAAAGCAAGCGTCTGGGCCGTGCCGCTGGGGGGATAGCACGCATCTTCATTGCGCTGGCGGCTGGGGCCTTGGTCGGTGCGGGTAGCCAGCGATACCTGGCGGGGGGACTCTTGGGCCACTGTCCACAGCGCTTTGTCCAGTCGTTCGATTACCTGTTCTGAAGCATGAAGTTGCCCCCGAACCATCTCCTGGCAGAGCGCATCGAGATGGGGCGACACTTTCGCATGGGCAGAGGGCAACCACTGCTGCCACAGGCTGCCCAGGTCTGCCAGCGTCGGTTCAATGCCCGATGCATCCAGTTGAAGTTCCATCAGGCGCACCAGTGCCCCTTCCACGCGCAGCAGATCCGGCATCAGCAAAGAGGAGACGACTTGTTCTGTGGCGAAGGGCTGCCACAGGTGCGCGATTTGCCAGAGCCAGTTGAGCTGGCGCAGCGCAGAGGATCGGGGCCAGAGGTCTGTCAGCGAGGGGAAAAGCTGGGGGTCGCTGGCAGCAGGGTCAGCATCGGACGGCGTGTTGGGCAGGTAAAGGGGCGATCGCTCCAGTAGCGCCAGCTTTTCTGGGCCGCCCGCCGATTCCAGCCGCACCCAGTCATACACCTGGGGCACATGCAGCGCGTAGGGCGACAGCCGCAGGTAGGGCAGCAGATCATCGGGAACTTGCTCGGTCGAGATTCCTGGCAATAGCCCTGGCTTGGTATCTAGCAGCACCCGCCCGCCCTTGACTAAGTAGCGATTAGCCAACAGTTCACCACTCCGACAAGACTCCGCCCCTGGGCCAATCGCCCAGAGGTATCGCTTGGTCAGCGGCGTTCTACACTTCTGGCAAAACTTGCTGCGCTCTGAATTGGGAGCCTGACAGGAATAGTTGGAGCAGTAGAGCATTCGCGGAGTGTGCCACCAGCAGCCAATGAAAAACAAGATTCGGCTTTACTAGGATAACGTAGACCCCAGCCGAACACATCATTTCGCCGCCCAACGCTCCGCCTAACGCCCTGTCGCAAGCATCGACCCAGCAAACCAATTTCCATCAGGATTTAAGTCAACTCAGGTCAGACCAGCCGTATCGATTGCAAACCTGCTGAGAACGCCTAAGCCATCTAAACTGAGTCACCTAGACGTTGATATCAGCAGAAACTCTGGGCAAACCCAGGCTATAGTTCCGCACGCGGCTTTGCAGGTTGTAGGATATCTTGCCGTCGTAGAGGAGCGATCGCACGAAATGCTCCAGATCTGAACCAATCCGCCGCACGTTGTAGTCCGTTAGATCTGCTCCGTCATACTGCGCGGTCAGTTCTTCAAATTTCTTATACACGGCTTGCAGAGCTTCGTCGTTCCAGTTCAGTTCGTTGTCTGGGTCAACGTCCAGCGTCAGCTTGTCGGTGCTGGGAACCAGCTCGTTGTCTTGAACCTCTGCTGAGAAAATCCGAATGTGCCGCGTGGTGGACTTGATTAACATAGTGCGATCGCCGCCCCAAAAAGTTCGCTACTCAAAGGTCTTCAGACATTGTACAGGTCGCACCCCAGCCAAAGCAGGTTTCCCTAGCGCTCTCACTTTTAAATTCTCGATAGGCTCAATTGAGATTCGTAAATTCGCCTGCCATACTCCAACGCAGCAAGCGGCCCCGCAAATTGCAGAACCGCTTGCTGAGGGGGTACGAAAACCCGGCGCAACCTGTCAATTTGTCAAACCAACATCAAGCCGGGCGCTAGCGCACCGTCCCTTCCAGGTGAGCCGTATCAATCGGCTTCATTAGATAAAGCTGGAGCATCTTCACGCCAATGGATAGGATGTGAGGCAAGCGCTTCAGCGTTTTCAGCGGCTTCGGCTCGTTCGATGCGGGCGCGTTGACAATCTTCAGGTAGCTGGCGGCGGCTTCGTCCATCAGCCGGAAGAAGTCGGGATGATCCACATTCAGCACCAGCGGAAACACGCGGCCAGCCGTGGCGTTCGTCTCGCGGATTACGTCGATGTCGTAGTCCCGCGCGTTGATGCCCAGCGCCTTGTAAAAGTCAGCCCGCTGCAAGTCGTTGAGATACATCGTCGCAAACACCGACAGCAGGAAGAAGCGACACCACAGCCGCGCTTTCCAGTCATTCAGAATGCTGGGCTGCGCCTTCATAATCGCGTCAAAGAAGTCGCCGTGGCGATTCTCGTCTTGGCACCAGTTTTCAAAGAAGCTGAAGATCGGGTAGATGCGATTTTCGGGGTGGGCTTGCAGGTGGCGGAAAATCTTGATGTACCGCCAGTAGCCAATTTTCTCTGACAGGTAGGTGGCGTAGAAAATGAACTTGGGCTTAAAGAAGGTGTAGCTGCGGCTCTTGGTCAAAAAGCCCAGATCCAGCGACATATTAAAGTCTGACAGGGCTTTGTTCAAAAAGCCTGCGTGCCGCGCTTCATCCCGCGACATCAGCGTAAAGCACTCTGCCAGCACTGGGTTCTTGTCCTTGAGGCGGCGGCCCAACTCTTTGTAAAGCAAAAAGCCAGAGAATTCCGCTGTGCAAGAGCGCTCCAAAAACTCGATAAACAGTTGACGACTCTCGCCGTCGATGTGATCCCAGGACTGATTAAATTCTTCGCTCCGCACAAAGTGGTGACGGTTGTAGTCTGTGCGGAACTCTTCCAGGATTGCCCTCAGTTCATCCTCGTTCACGGAGATGTCCATCTTAGCCATCTCGTCGAAGTCGGTGGTATAGAAACGGGGGGTGAGAATCGTCTCTTTCGCCGGGACTTTCACGCCCGGACGAAGTTCTTCAAAGCCAGGTTTCTTGAGGGAATCTACCATTGCCAGGTCTTATCAGATTGGATAACTCGAAGCTTTAATAATGACGGCACGAATGACGGTACGCGAACGGTACGCAAACAGTGCAACGCATTGTGCTGCGTGTCTTTCAGTCTATCAGGACGACGTAACGGAAATGCGGAGAGCGTGTTAAGAGTTGCAACAGAAGATGTTGGAGTGTGGGGAGCCATTATCCCAACGCCCCCACGCCCAAGATCTGATTTAGCTTGCCGCTGCGGAAGCCTTCCAGATCCAGCGTCACGTAGACAAAACCGTAGCGCTGGAACTCTGCAACCAGAGTGGGCAGGTCGAGGGTGCTAATGAAGGTTTTGATGTCTTCGGCGGGGAGTTCGATGCGGGCGGTGTCGCCTTCGGATCGGACGCGCAGGGTTTTTAGCCCCAAGCTTCGCAGATAGCGTTCGGCGCGGCCGACGCGCTGGAGCTTGGCGACGGTGATTTCTTCGCCGTAGGGAAAGCGGGAGCTAAGGCAGGGCTGGGCGGGTTTGTCCCACCAGGGCAGACCTAGCATTCGGGAGAGTTCGCGGACTTCTAGCTTGGTGATGCCGACTTCGGCGAGGGGCGATCGCGCTCCTCGTTCTTTTGCCGCCTGAATGCCCGGTCGATAGTCCTGCAAATCATCGGCATTCACACCATCGACCACGTAGGGATAGCCGCGCTCTAGGGCGAGGGGCTTCAGCGTGTCGTGCAGTTCGCTCTTGCAAAAGTAGCAGCGGTTGACCGGGTTGGCAGTGTAGTTGGGGTTGTCCATTTCGTGGGTTTGCACCACTTCATGGGCGATGCCGATTTCCGCCGCCTGCACCCGTGCGTCTTCTAGGTCTTCGGGCAAGAGCGAGGGCGACTCGGCGGTGATGGCTAGGGCGCGATCGCCCAACACGTCCCACGCCACCTTGGCCACCAGCGTACTATCGATGCCGCCTGAGTAGGCAATTAGCGCTCGATCCATCTCTGCAAAGAGCGATCGCAACTGTTCCAGCTTTTCTGCCAGCATGAATCTCGCGTTATCCTCCCAACGCTGTCGTCTGTTTCCAGACTAGCGAATTTGAGGGGGAGTCATGGGGGATAGGGGGATGGCGGGAGCGGAAAGTGTAGTTTGGACAACATTTACAGCGGGTGGAAAGGCAGATGTCATCTGGATTCCAAAGAAATGCCTAAAGCTACCCTCGATTTCGGGAAGCAGTCTCTAAAGTAGTACCTATGCGTAACCCCTAGTTGCGATTGGCACTGGTCGAACGGTTGTCGAGATGGGTTGAAAGCCATTCGTCAAAAACAGGTGTCGAAAACAGGTGTCGAATGTCGAAAATCTGTGCCACTCAAACTGGCTTCTGGAACTTCGGGAGGGATGAACATGGCAGATGCGGCTTTGCCCGTAGCGTCGAGTGATTTGGAGGAACTGAAACCCAACCTCCGTCATCCCTTGGCGGTGCAGCGGATTCGGCGGTTGGTGTGGAAATTGGCGATCGCCACGCTGATCCTCATGGCAATCGGCAGCGCCACCCGCGTCATGAATGCAGGACTGGCCTGTCCCGATTGGCCCCTCTGCTACGGCACGCTAGTGCCCACCCAGCAGATGAATTTGCAGGTATTTCTGGAATGGTTTCATCGGCTGGATGCCTCGCTGATTGGGCTGTTGACCATGCTGCTGGTGGGCATGAGCCTGTGGTATCGTCGCTCGATTCCCCGCTGGGTGCCCTGGGCCTCGGCGTTCGCTCTGTTCCTCGTGGTGTTTCAGGGCGTGCTGGGTGGGCTGACAGTTATTGAACTGTTGCGATTCGACATCGTGACCGCGCACCTGGGCACGGCGCTGGCGTTTTTCGTGACGCTGCTGGTGATGGGCGTAGCGCTCTTGCCGCACGAGGGGACGGGAACCGTTGGCAAGTTGCCCTGGTTTAGCCTGGCCGCTGCGCTGCTGGTTTATGCTCAGAGCCTTTCTGGGGCGCTGGTGGGATCGCGCTGGGCGCTGCACCAATGTCTGGGCGGGTCGCAGCTTTGTGTCGTGATGAATACACACCTGCTAGGGGTGGTTCCGGCTAGTCTGTCGGTGTTGATTCTCGTGGGGCTGGCCTGGCGCACTCCGGCGCTGCATCCCAGCCTGCGGCGGCTGGCAAACTTGGCGCTGGTTTTTTTGGGGCTGCAAGTGCTGCTGGGTGTGGCTACTTATCGCCTGCACTTACAGGTCGAGCCGCTGACGGTAGCACACCAGATGATTGGCGCGTGTCTGCTGGGAACGCTAGTTTGCTTTACAGCCTTGGGATGGCGCGATCGCCCCGTCTCTGAGGTCAAGAGTGTGGCTGCTCAGGCTTCGACCGATTCCCCTGAGCCACCGCCGTCTGGCGCAGTGCCCGTGTAGGGAGGACTGCCGTTCGACTTTAGATTTTGGATTTCCGATTTTGGTCTGGCTTGCCTCAAAGCGTCTAACGTAGCTGGGGCTTTGCGACAAAGCAACTCATTTTTCCGCAGATTTCGTCCGCAGATTTCGCAAATTCCGCAAATTTAATTTCTGCACTTAATACTTCCCGCGATATTCGCTCTGGTCAGGTTAGACCCGCTGCTTTTTTAGGATGCTGCTAATGCAAGATACCGTTTGCACCAATTCCATCCGCCATCATCAAAATGTTTGGCAAGTCGTTCAGAGCTACTGGCAACTCACCAAGCCCCGCATCATCATCCTGCTGCTAATCACCACCGCAGGCAGCATGTGGATCGCCGCCCACGGTGAAGTAGACCCTGTGCTGGCGCTGGTGACGCTGCTCAGCGGGGCCCTGGCCGCCGCCTCTGCCAATACGATTAACTGTCTCTACGACCGCGATATTGACTACGACATGGAGCGCACCCGCCATCGACCACTGCCGTCGGGCCGCATCCAGCCGCGAGATGCCCTGATTTTTGCGATCGCCCTCGCGCTCCTCTCCTTCACGCTGCTGACGGTGTTTGCCAACCTGCTGAGCGCTTGCCTGGCCATGTCGGGCATTGTGACCTATGTCCTGGTCTACACGCACTGGCTCAAGCGCCACAGCACACAGAACATCGTCATCGGTGGTGCAGCGGGCGCAATTCCGCCGCTAGTGGGCTGGGCAGCAGTGACAGGTGAGCTAAGCTGGGCCGCCTGGGTATTCTTTGCCATCATCTTTTTCTGGACACCGCCCCACTTCTGGGCGTTGGCGATGATGATTCAAAAGGATTACGAAAAGGTCGGCGTGCCGATGCTGCCCGTGGTCGCCGGACAGGTGGCTACCGCCAAGCAAATTTGGATCTACACGCTAATTATGATTCCGGTGACGCTGCTGCTGGTGTTTCCCCTCGGCGTGATGGGGGTAGTGTATCTGGTGGCGGCGCTGGGACTGGCTGCGGTTTTCCTGAAAAAAGCCTGGGCCCTGCTCAAAAACCCGATGGACTATGACTCTGCGCGATCGCTCTTTAAGTACTCCATCTTTTATATGATGCTGCTCTGCGCGGGCATGGCAGTAGACAGCCTGCCGATTACACACCAGATTACTGGGCAAATTTCAGGGGCGATCGCCCAGCACGCCTCGTTTCTAAGCGAGATTGTGCCGCTATAGCGACGAGTCGCTTAGCCCGGTTCATCCCCTTGAACCGGGTTTCTAAAAAACCGCTGCCCACCGCTGCAAAATCGGGTTTACCATCTCCGGAGCTTCATCCTGGGGGCAATGTCCCAACCCTTCCAGAGGAATAAAATCCTGGACGCAGGGGTAGTTGGCAAATTCGCGACCGAGAGCGATCGGCTCCCACGGGTCTTCAGTGCCCCACAGCACCAGCACTGGGCAGGTCACTTGGGGAAGCAAATCTTCCGCCAGCGGCCCCTGAGAATAGCGGATAAACGCCAGGAACACATCCACTGCACCTGGTTCAAAGGCTGGCTTCAGCAGCAAGTCCACCAGTTCATCGGTCACGGCATCCTTGCGGCCATAGGCTTGCAGCAACACCTTGCGAACCGTCTTGGGCTGGGCAATTTGCGAAAAGAAGAACTGCCCGATCGCCCGGTTGGCCAGCACTTGCTGAAGCCACACCGAGCCAAACCGCCGATACCAGGGCAGGGTCGCCCGCTTGCGGTCGTGCAGCATCCGCAGCGAACAGTCGAGCATGGCCACGCCGCGCACCCATTCTGGCTCCAGCACAGCCGCCTGAAGCGCCGCCACACAGCCAATCGAATTGCCCACCAGCAGCACGGGTTCCCCAATCACCTCGCGGCAAAAATCGAGCAACTGCTGTCCCCAGGTGTCAAAGGTGTATTGAATGGTCTCTCCCGGCGCGGGCTTGGCAGAATAGCCAAAGCCAATCAGGTCGATGGCAAACACCCGGTTCGTGTCAGCCAGAACCGGGAGATTTTTGCGCCAGTGGTCGCTGGACGCGCCAAAGCCATGCACCAGCAGCATCGGGACACCCATTTTGCCCGCTTGCTGATAGCGGATCGGGAAGCCGCGCCAGTGCCAGGTGTGGATGGAGATAGGGTGGGTTTGGGTGAGGGGCATGGTGGGGAAGGGGGAGGAATGAAGGGGGAAGAACGAAGGGGGAAGAACGAAGGGGGAGGAATGAAGAGGGAAGAACGAAGAGGGAAGAAATGCTCTGGGGTAGGCTTGCGGTTGTGTTGTGGCCGTAGGGTTGAGCGTTGGCTTTGTTTGAGGCGGCGGACTGTGAATTTTTGTAAATGCTGTCCTGATCATATATCAGTTGAAGAGGGGCCAGGAAGATTGGGAACCCCGAAAGCTCTCGTATAGCTTGCTTTAACTCCTGGTTAGGATTGGTAGCTAAAGGGTTGTTGGCCAAGCAAGGCATTAGGTAACGTGGCAAGAAGAGCTTGAGTTTCTGGACTAAGGGAGTTAAGAGAGTTTCTTTTGGATAGCACTAAATGAGAAAAAAGCTCGATCCGTGCTATCCTTGGCTCCTAAGGCGAAAAAAGAGTACGCGTTTACTATTAACTGAGTATGGCTCAAGCAGGCTCTAAGCAACTAGGATTGTTTCAAAAGAAAAAAATAACTAAGCAATCAGAAGTCAATAGGCAGCCTTATTACACTCAGGGATATGGAGCAGCATACTTGGGAGATAGTCTTGAGCTTATACAAGATCTGAAGGATTGCAGCGTTAACCTGATTTTGACATCACCTCCCTTTGCACTTACCCGCAAAAAAGAATACGGGAATGAAAGTGCAGAAACTTATGTTAGTTGGTTCCTTCCCTTCGCACATGAATTTAAGAGGGTACTCACTGAAGATGGGTCATTTGTAATTGATTTAGGGGGTGCCTATCTTCCTGGAAATCCAGTGCGGAGCATCTATCAATATGAATTGCTTGTTCGATTATGCAAAGAAGTCGGATTTTTCTTGGCTCAAGATTTCTTTCACTATAATCCTGCTAGGCTCCCAACCCCTGCCGAATGGGTTACTGTTAGACGTATTCGAGTAAAAGATTCAGTCAATGTAGTTTGGTGGTTGTCCAAAACTGAACATCCAAAGGCTGATAATAAAAAGGTTTTGAAGCCTTATAGCGAAAGCATGAAACAGCTTCTAAAGAATGGATACAAAGCTAAATTACGTCCTAGCGGACATGATATTTCTACTAAATTTCAAAAGGATAATGCAGGGGCAATTCCACCAAATCTCATAGAAGCAGCCAACACAGAATCAAACAGTTCCTATTTGCGGAGGTGCAAGGAAGCAGGAAAGAAACCTCATCCGGCACGGTTTCCCGCTTCTTTTGCTGATTTTTTCATCAATTTTTTGACGGATGAAAATGATCTTGTACTAGATCCTTTCGCTGGTTCCAACACGACGGGTTTTGTCGCAGAGAATTTACATAGAAGGTGGATAGCCTTTGAGTTGAACGAGGAATACTTGATCGGAAGCCAGTATCGTTTTGAGGAATAACCTGGACGCACTTGAATTGTGGTTCTGCGTAAACGTGCCCTTCTCGACCTTGTAACACGCTCCATTTTGGAGTGCAGGTGGAACGTTCTTTATTTAGAAAGCCCAGATAATCATCCATTTAGGTTGCAGGTCTATAGGGATGATGAAAGCTATCGGGTTCGCATTTACATTTGGAATTTGACTCACGGGGGAGGGTCAGCAAGACCCAGAAGCGAATACCGTATTCAAATCACGGGTTTATCCACCAGCTATTTTGAGCCTGAGATTGGGGGCAAAACTCTAATTCTTGGCTGGTGGGATGAAGTCGGCGTTTTTGCGGGCTTTGATTATAACAAGCATTCTGGAACATTAGGCTCTTCGCCTTCGATTCAAATTCGCGAGCAATTTCTTCGAAATGCTCACATTAACGGGTTTTCTGCTTGCGACAAAGGCAATGAGGAAATAGCGATCGCTTTCAAGCCTAGTTTCTTCATTGAATATATCAAAAACTTGGAATCTTTACATGGTTTTGGTGAATCTGAATATGATCTTAGTGTGCTTGAAACTGTGGCTGAGAATCCTTATGCAGTAAACGATGGAGAGATTGAGTCAACAAGCTGGACTCGTCAAACGGTGATTCAGTCTGTCAAAAAGAGATTAAGGGATTCTAGTTTCCAAGATCGAGTTTTAACCGCTTATAACTACCGATGTGCTATGTGCGGCGTACAGCTCGATCTAGTACAGGCAGCGCATATTGTACCCGTAAGCCATGAGAATGGAACTGATGAAACCTCTAACGGAATAGCTTTATGTGCATTGCATCACTATGCTTATGATCGTGGTCTTGTATTCGTAGATGAAGATTACTCAATTGAACTTAATCAAAGTAAGCTCGATAAGCTTCGAGTAATATCCCGCGATGAAGGACTAGAAGAGTTTACTGAAGCTTTAAGAGCCATAATTCTTCTACCTCCAGCTACTTCAGATCGTCCGCATAGAGATTATTTATCTATTGCTAATTTTTTACGTCTTGCAGCCTCGTAGCACAAAATTTAAGTTCATAAATCTGATGTCAGTCGGCCGGCTAATCCTCTGCCTTGAGGGGGATAGAGTAAAGATTATCAGTAAGGGTTCGAGGCAGAGGTGTTGAAAGATAGCTCAACATACAAAAAATGGGGGCAGAATGTAG